>CALXGF010000143.1 GCA_944387735.1 uncultured Oscillospiraceae bacterium | reverse complement strand
TTTCCGGTGCAAAACAATAGAGCAGCGGGGGAGCGCGAGGGGGCAAGGCCCGCCTCGTGATACAATGACCCGCCACAGAAAAGACTTGATTTTTCAAGGCTTTTCGGGCGCAGCAGCATTTTGCCTTTGGCAAAATGCTTGGCGGGAGAAGCGCAGTCAAAAAAGCCTTTAAAGGCTTTTTTGACAAGCTGAAGAAATTGCCGTGACAAAATGTCACGGCAATTTCTTTGGCACTTTTTTACTTTTAGTTCGTCTTACTTGGCAAGGACCTTTTTAAGCCTTGCATATCTGGGCAGGGAGTTTTCCAGAGGCAGTTCCGGCTCGCCCTGGATAAGAGGTAGGACATAGTCGATAAACTCATGCTTCAGACCGTTGCCGTCGGCATTAATCCACTCCAGAGGAACTTTTTTCTCATAGTTGGCAACGGAGGAGAGGGGGAGAAGTACCATCTTGCAGTGGTATTTTCCGTCGATATATTCCCGTTCAAAGGCAACCATTTTACCTGTGGTTCCGGAAACGGCCTGCTTTACTGCCTCCTGACCTGCGCCGAAAGCCTCGTCTATATCGGTTTTGGAGGCCAGGTGAGCTCCGCAGCGCTGGAGCAGGCTAAGCTCAATACCACGGACCTTCGCTCCTGTGTGCTGCTTGACTACTTCAGCCAGCATAGAGGCCAGGCCGCCCAGCTGAGCATGGCCGAAACCGTCTGTAGCGGAAGTTTTTGCCTCGGAGACAAAGCTGCCGTCGGCGTAATGGATGCCTTCGGAAACGGCAACCAGGACCTTGCCGTTTGCCTTGTATATACGGTCCACGTCTGCCAAGAACTTGTCCATATTGAAATCCACTTCGGGAAGATATATAAGATCCGGACCTGAACCGAACTCCGTAGCCAAAGCTGCGCTGGCGGCCAGCCATCCGGCGTGGCGCCCCATAATCTCCACCACGGTAATCATCCCGTTGTCGTAAACTCTGGCGTCTTTATTTATCTCCATACAGGAGGTGGCAATGTACTTAGCGGCGCTGGCAAAGCCGGGGCAGTGGTCGGTGCCAAAAAGGTCATTGTCGATGGTTTTGGGAACGCCCATCACGCGGCACTCATAGCCCACAGACTCCATATAGCGGCTTATCTTGTTGCAGGTGTCCATGGAGTCGTTGCCGCCGTTATAAAAGAAATAACGGACGTTGTATTTTTTAAATATTTCCAGAATACGCTTATAGTCTGTATCGTCCTTTTCAGGATCTGCAATTTTGTAACGGCAAGAGCCAAGTTCGGAAGAAGGAGTGTTCAGCAGAAGCTTCAGCTCGGCCGGATCCTCCTCATCCATTACATAGAGCTTATCATCCAGGACTCCCTTTATACCGTGGGCGGCGCCGTAAACTTTAGTGATTTCCTCAGCGTCAAGGGCAGTGCGGATGACGCCGTAGGCGCTGGCGTTTATCACGGCGGTGGGGCCTCCGGACTGGCCGAAAATGCAGGAACCGATAAGCTTTTCAGACATATTTTTTCCTCCAAGTTTTTTTCAATTTTTATTCGTTTTGTAAAAACTGCGTATTGATTATAAACTGCTTTGAGGATATAATAATCTTGAAGATTTGTAAATATGCTAATTGTACAAATTTTGACTATTTTAACAAAAGGAGAAAAGAAAAATGCCCCTGGTAACTACAAAAGAAATGTTTGCGAAAGCATACAGCGGCGGATATGCCGTCGGCGCATTCAACGTCAACAACATGGAGATCGTGCAGGGCATTACGGAAGCGGCTGCCGAGCTGAATGCTCCTCTTATCCTTCAGGTATCCAAAGGTGCCCGTGCCTATGCAAATCATACTTACCTCATTAAACTTGTAGAGGCCGCAGTTATCGAGACCGGTCTGCCCATCGCCCTGCATCTGGACCACGGCAACAGCTTTGAGCTTTGCAAATCCTGCATTGACGGCGGATTTACCTCTGTTATGATAGACGCCTCTTCCAAGCCTTTTGAGGAAAATATTGCGCTCACCCGTCAGGTTGTTGAATATGCCCATGACCATGGTGTTGTAGTTGAGGCTGAGCTGGGCACTCTGGCAGGTATTGAAGATGAGGTCAACGTATCTGCGGAGGACAGTTCCTATACCCGTCCTGAGGACGTTCAGGAGTTTGTTGAGCGTACCGGCTGCGACTCTCTGGCCATAGCTATCGGAACCTCTCACGGCGCATATAAGTTTAAGCCCGGTACCGACCCCAAGCTGCGCCTGGACATTCTGGAGGAAGTGCAGAAGCGTCTGCCCGGTTTCCCAATCGTCCTCCACGGTTCATCTTCTGTTCCTCAGGAATTTGTAAAGATGATTAACGAAAACGGCGGCAACATGCCCGGAGCTATAGGAATTCCTGAGGAGCAGCTGCGCATGGCCGCTAAGATGGCCGTATGCAAAATTAACATAGACTCCGACCTGCGCCTTGCAATGACCGCCACCATCAGAAAGTACTTTAACGACCATCCCGATCACTTTGACCCCCGCCAGTATCTGGCCCCGGCTCGCACTGCCATCAAGGAAATGGTCAAGCATAAGATTGTGGACGTATTGGGCTGCGACGGAAAAGCTTGAGCGTCATTTAGCACGCAAAAACAGGAGGTGGAAAAATGAGCCAAAGGCCGGAAAGGAAAAAGCATGAGGCCGCAAAAAAGAAACCGGAAAGTCAATTACCAAACAGCAATACTATGATGGTCATTCGCTTGGTTGTGGCGTCGGTGATTTTTGCAGTCTCTCTCATCATCAGTATGCCGGAATTTCTCAGCATCATCCTCCTGGTTCTTGCCGCTGCCGCCGCCGGTTACGACATCGTTTTGCGGGCAATGAGTTCTATCGAGGAAGGGGACTATTTCTCCGTCCCGGTGGTAGTAGTGTTCATTGCGCTGTTATCCTATTTCATAGGATTTGCCATTGAAGGCGCTGCGCTTATACTGCTTTATCAAATCGGGCTTATGCTTATCAATTATGCGGCTGACCACACAAAGAAGGCTGCCCTTGATCTGCTGAACTATCAGGACGAGGGAGTAAAAAATAGAATGGCAGAACTGGTGAACGACAGGGAAGCTACTGCGATGTCCATTGAGTCGGTAATGAAGAGCAGTTCCGGTTCTGTCTTGAAGCTGGCAATGATTCTCTCTGTGGTCTATGCAGTTGCTTTGCCTCTGATTACAAACTATACCTATATAGTTTCTATCCACCGGGCCCTCACTATTATCCTGATTGCTACCCCCATGTCCGTGGCAGTGTCCATACCTTTGGCAGCAACCGTAGGTATGTGCTACAGCGCCCAGCAGGGAGTGGTAATAGAAAAAGCTGCAAGCCTTGAAGCAATGGCAGACTCAACCGTGGCCATATTTGATAAGGGCGGAATCTTTGCCGACGAGTGTCCGAGAATAATAGCAATGTACTCGGATATTCTGGACTCTTCTACCTTTATGAACTTTGTGGCCCATGCCGTGTACTATTCCGATCAGCCGATAGCGAAAGCTGTTGCTGCCGCCTTTGACCAGGACTATAAACTGGATGTTATATCCGACTTTCGTGACATACCCGGCTACGGTATGGAACTGAGCATAGACGGTATCCCAGTGTCCTTCGGTACCAGGGAGCTGTATTCCAGCAGGGAAGTAGAGCTTCCGGATGATAACGCCGCAATAGGTCAGGCATACTACATGGTGGTCGCCAACAAGTATGTGGGTAAGGTTGTTGTGTCTTCAGACGTAAATGAAGAGACGGAGAATCTCATTCCTGAGATGAAGGCAGTGGGCATAAGCCGTTGTATCCTTCTCACGGAGGACAGCAAGGAAGTCGGCCAGCAATTTGCAGAGCTTATGAACTTTAACGAAATGTACGCCCAGTGCGACGTTGAGAAGAAGCTCAGCATAATAAGCGATATAGCAAAGCGGGAAAAGGGTGCTGTAATATTTGTGTATTCCAGCGGTATTGACGCCCATTCAGATGCCGCTGTGGATATACGTGTAGGCAGTAAAGGCAAGTATGCTGATGCCCTGGTAGATCCGGCCTATATAAATAACCTGCCCTTTGCAAAGCAGGTTGCTGTCAGGGTCAAGGATATTGCCGTGGAAAATGCTCTGTTTGCCTTTGTTGTCAAGGCGTTGCTGGTATTTCTAAGCATCGTGGGATACTGCAACTTGTGGTTCGCCATATTTATAGATATGGTAGCTGCAGTGGCGACAATTCTCAATACCATAAGGGTGACCAACGAATCTCTCATCAGTTCGCTGCGGTATAAGATGGGGCGTTGACCTCAGTTAAGTCAGTTAAGTATTTAAGGCTTCAATAACTCCGGCATAAAGCCGGGCTATTGAAGCCTTTTCAACTTGTTTTCAGCAAACATAATGAAAGCCAAAAGCCGCAAGGGTAGAGGAGCTGCAATGCTAAGCTTTTGTAAAAGCCCCAAATACCAACTACAGCTTAAAACCTATATAAAATAATCCTTATATTTTAATTTAGAATTCCAGTTGTAGGCCACCGCCGCCTGAATACATGAAACTATAGGCTCGTATTGGCGTTTAATGAAAATACGATAAAGCTGTAAAGATTTTATTGACTGGAGGCAATTTCTAATTATGTAAATAAAATGGCTTGACATAACGGGGCGGTTAACATATAATTATCATAACAGGGGAAAGAGAATCCCCTTATACATTTTCCCACCAAAGTTCGCATAATATAAATTAAGCGAACTTTAAACTATAAATAATAAGGGAAGGTTTACATAATGAATCTTGACCAGATAAATGACGCTCCGGATATATTGATGGAGTTTCTGGAATACCACTCCACTGTCCGAGGCCACTCGGACAAAACCGTAGCCGGATACTACCTGGATCTGAAAATTCTGTTTCGTTTTCTCAAGCGGCGCCGGCGCCTTGTTCCGGCAGATACACCATTTAACGAAATTGATATCAGCGACGTGGATATTGATTTTATTAAATCCATACGTATTGAGGAGCTCTATAGATACCAGTCTTTCTCCCCTGAGATGAGCGGTTCCAATCGTTCCCTATCGGCCGCCAGCCGTTGCCGCCGGACATCCTCCGTCAAGTCCTTTTACAATTATCTTGCGGTAAAACGTCATTTGCTGGACTTTAATATTTGTCAAGAACTTGACATGCCAAAGCGGGCTAATCTGTTACCCAGGTACCTGGAAGAGTCGGAGTGTGAACAGCTGCTATCGGTGTGTGACGGTCCATTTGCTCTCCGGGATTACTGTATTTTAATGCTCTTCATGTCCTGCGGCATGCGTGTCTCTGAGCTGGTTTCTCTCAATGTGTCGGATATCTATGATGACCACCTGAGAGTTGTGGGCAAAGGCAACAAGGAGCGCATGATATATTTTGCCGAAGGCTGCCGAGAGGCCATTGACGACTATCTGGCCGTCCGGGACCCGGAGAATATTGTTCCTGCGGACAGGAATGCGCTATTTATCAGTCGGGACCACCGACGCATCAGCATACGGGGCGTGCAGAAAATGGTGGACAAAAAGCTGCTCCAGGCGGGGCTGGATGTAAGCCGATACTCGCCTCATAAGCTCCGCCACACTGCCGCCACATTGATGCTTAAAAATGGTGTGGATACCAGAGCCTTACAGGAAGTCCTGGGCCACAGCAACCTGAATACTACCCAGATATACACCCATTTGGACAATGCCGCCCTCCATGAGGCCGCCATGGCCAACCCAATAGGCCGTAAGACCAAAGCAGACATTGAGGAGGACAGCTGATATATACAGTACATTTGTCTTTTCACCCAGAATAATTGTCCGGGGCCGGAGTTTCAGTTTATAGAATCCGGGCCCGGAAATTTTTTAATTTAGATGGAAAGCGTACTTGACATTTTGATTTTATCTGTTATAATAAAGCCATGTAAAGCAAACTTTCCATACTGGAGGCTTTAATGAAAAACCGCTTGGAAGAATTGCGCAAGCAGAGGGGAATAAAACAGGAGGATCTGGCCAATGCCCTGGAGGTATCCCGACAGACCATAGGCTCCCTGGAAAATGGCCGGTATAACCCTTCAATACTGTTGGCTTTTAAAATTGCCCGGTATTTTGACATGAGTATAGAAGAGATTTTCATATATGAGGAGGAAACATGATAAATAGAAAACTGCCGCTTGCAGTCTACCGAATGCTGGAAAAGTGCTGGTAATATTGACTTGTATTAAATGATGTATAGGGAGTTAACCATGAAAAAAACACTTGCAAATCTCAGCATTGCCCTTGGACTGATAATTTTGCTGGGCGGTCTGCTTAGTTATGGTCTGGGGATAAATAACATAATCCCGGTGCCTCGCCCCGACTTGATAGTGTCCGGAACTACGCTTATAGGGATAATCTTCATTGTATCCGGTACCTGCGACTTGTTCGTCAAAAAGACCAGAGAGATGGAGATTGAAGAAAAGGATGAGAGGAACATTGCTCTAAGCAATGCAGCCATGGCCAGCGGCTTTAAAGTGATGAACGTATCAATTTCTGTATCGCTGTTTGTCCTGATTTTCACCGGCTATATGACAGCCGTCCCCTGCTTTACCATTATCGGCGCCTTTACCATTGGACAAATTGCTTTTATTTTAAAGCTCTGGCACCTGCAAAAAACGATGTAAAAATCGATACCTCAAACAATTAAGCAAAAACCGTTTCGCTTTAATTATGCGAAACGGTTTTTTCGGTAATTGCCAGGCCGGAACCAATGTCAAATACAGGCGCGTCAGTGAGATAAAGAGGCTCAACTTTGTGCTTGGCCAGAAAATTCATTATGACTCCCCTGTCCGGGTGCTGATCCAGCCTACCGGTAAAGGCCATAGCTTCCCTGCTGATTTTAAAGGCAGCGCCGCCGATGAAGCCGCAGTCAAATCCCTCCAGGCTAACGCCCTCCGGAGATATCAGCAGCACATCCAGTCCGGCCTTTTCTGATGCCGCAGCTATTCCCCTGTCAGCGGTTATTATGGCTCCACTGTCCACAACACAGACGGCACATTTACTGTAGCCCTGTCTACATTTTACAGGCTCCAGGCCAACAGAAAATGTTAAAAATTCGGCAATATTATAAACTGCTGTGCGGGGATTATATATGAGCTTGTCTCCACATATACACATGTTCAGCTGGGCGTCACCGGGATAAACCATAGACTGTACAATATCAGGGTAAGACAGCTTAAAGCCCATCTCCTCCAGAGCAGTTGAGAAACTGCTGTCTTTCAGGTATGGGGCAAGCCAGAGCCTCTCCCCTCCTTCGTGGAATACGGACAGGTCGGCGTGACCGGAGAGCCTGGGGTCCACATATGGATTACCTGGGACGGAAATCGTTATAATCCCCAGTCTTTTTAAGGGTTCATATAGGATTCCTGAATATTTTTCCCCAATTATAATTGTCTTAGCCCGCTGTGGGAGGTTTGGAAATTCAACAGCTCTGCTCACGTTTCTTACCCAATACTGCGGCCATAGCCTCAGCAACTGACTTTACCGGGATAAGCTCCAGACCTTTAAACTGTTTTACCTCATCCCACACATGAGCCGGAATGACACAGCGTTTAAAACCCAGCCGGGATATCTCCCCTAATCGCTGGTTCAGGGAGCTGACGCTGCGTATCTCACCGGAGAGGCCCACCTCGCCAAAGGCTGCCAGGTCGGTGCCCAGGGGGCGGTCAAGAAAGCTGGAGGCCACGGCAAGGATGGTAGCTAAGTCGGCTGCCGGCTCATCCAGGCTCAAGCCTCCTATTACGTTTATATAGGCGTCGCAGTTGCCCACAGGCAGGCCGCCCCTCTTTTCCAGTACGGCTAAAAGCATGGCGGCCCGGTTATAGTCGATGCCGTTGCAGCGGCGGGCGGCATTGTAGTTTGCCGGTGTGACCAGGGCCTGGACCTCTGCAAGGATTGGACGGCTACCTTCAACAATACAGGACACGCAGGTACCGGGGCTATTCTCCGGCCGCCCGCTGAGAAACACCTCGGAGGGATTTTCCACACAGCGTAGTCCCTTGTCCGCCATCTCAAAAACGCCTATCTCGTTAGTGGAGCCAAAGCGGTTTTTTGCGGCTCTCAGTATGCGGAAGCTGGTGCTGCGCTCCCCTTCAAAGTACAGCACGCAATCCACCATGTGTTCCAGAACTTTGGGCCCCGCTATGCTGCCTTCCTTGTTTATATGGCCCACCACAAAAACTGTCAGCCCATTATCCTTTGCTGTACGCATTATCCGCATGGTACATTCCCTGATTTGCGTCAGACTCCCTGGAGCAGAGCTTATTTCGGCGTCGGAGACCGTCTGAATTGAGTCAATAATTACTATATCGGGATTTGCACGGCCTATAGCGGCAATAATATTATCCATATCCGTTTCAGCCAGCACATAGATCTTGCCCCCGTCCACACCCAGGCGCATGGCTCGCAGCTTCAGCTGACGCTCGCTTTCCTCGCCGGTGACGTACAGCACTTTCCTGTCTTTTTCCAGGCTTCCGCACATCTGAAGCAGCAAAGTGGATTTGCCTATCCCAGGGGCTCCCCCTACAAGGATGAGAGAACCCGCAACAGCTCCGCCGCCCAGCACACGGTCAAACTCCGATATCCCAGTCCTGAAGCGGATTTCTGCTGTCGTATCCAACTCTGAAATTCGCTTCAGCCTATAATTAGCTGTATCGCCTCTTGAGCTGGACGCAGCCCTGGAGCGTCTGTCTGAGCTGAGTTTTACTTCCGTCAAGGTATTCCATGCGCCGCAGGACGGGCACTTGCCCGCCCAGTTGGCCGTTTCATTGCCACATTCAGTGCAGCAATAGATCGTCTTTTGTTTTGCCATAGTTATCTCCGTCTATCAAGTATTAGCTATCCCAGCTCTATATTGAAGGAAAGATGCCATGAGTACGGTGGACAGAGCAGTCTGATAACTGCTGTCCGCCAATTTGCCCATGTCCGAAAGATTTGACATGAAACCACATTCAACTAAAATGGCGGGGCAGGATACATGGTTGAGGACATAGAGCTTGCTGGAGGCGGGCTCAGCCACGCGCCGATTATCCGGATACAGTTTTGAGATAAGGTTTTGATGCGTAAGCTTTCCCAGGCACTCGCTGCTGTCTGCGCTGGAGTATATGACCTGGGGCCCGCTGGGCTGACCGGTGGGATAGCAATTTTGATGTATGCTTATAAGTACAGGATTTTCAGTTGAATTTACAAGTCCAGTTCTGTTGACCAAGTCGTCGTGCTCGCTGTAGCTTTCTGTGCCGGACATGCTGCTGTCGTCTTGCCGGGTCATGGCGTTATCCTGCCCATAGAATTCCGCCAGCGCCCTGAGCTTAAGAGCAATAGCCAGATTAATATCGCTCTCCTTAGTTCCGTCAGCCGCTGTGGCGCCTCCGTCTATCCCGCCATGGCCGGGGTCAATGACAAGGGTATAGGATGTCTCTTCAGCTGAAGTATCCAGGACAGGCTCCTGATCAGGAACAAGAATACCGACCAGAATTGCAGCTATCAGAAGTATTGCGGCAACTATCAGTGCGGCCTTATTGCCGCCTTTGACTTTCAATATGCAATACATGCAGACCCCTCATAGATTATATTTGAGGTCAGAACTCATTATATATGTTCCAAACAGTCAAGTCAACAAGACAGTTCAGAGCAAGATACATATAAGTCCTCCACTTCCCTCATTGATTATCCGCTGTAAAGTCTCCTGAAGTTTATCCTTGGCGCTTTGGGGCAGAGCCTCTATCTTTGATGTAAGGCCCTCTTCGGCGATGTCATATAGGGATTTGCCAAAAATATTAGATTGCCAGATCCTGTTTACATCTCCGTCAAAACCCTGCAAAAGAAAATTAATTATATCCTCCGAGGCTGTCTCCCCGCCCAGAGCAGGTGTGACCTCAGTCTCTATATTGGTCATCATCATATGTATAGCTGGTGCGCTTGCTTTAAGCTTTACACTATATTTGCCGCCCTGACGTACAATCTGAGGCTCTTCCAGGTGCATTTGCGAGGAGTCCGGCATGACAACGCCGTAGCCCTTTGTTCTGACATCCTCCAGCGCCAAACGCAGCTTATCGTAGTCCAGCTTTATAGCGCTCATTTCAGACAGAGTAGTTATAAGATCTCCGTCGTTTTTGACTTCTATGCCGGTCTGTTCGCTGATTGTTTTGTAATACAAAGTTCTTGGTAAACGAATGTTTACCTCAACTGCGCCGCAGCCCAAATCGCTTTTGCTTATACTGACATCGCTGATGTTTTCCAGCTCAGAAAGCTTTGCCACCGAATCATAGCAGTCCTTGATTTTACAAATGCCGGAGCAGCTGTCCATTATGCCGGTAAACATCTCGCCTCTCAAGCTGTTGTCTCCAGGTAGCGCCTCAAGCCATTCTGGCAGATATATTCCCACGGATTTGAGAGGGAACTCCTCCAGTACGGAGCGTATTATCTCGGATATATCCTCCTCCTCCAGCTGGAGGCAGTTTACTCTCAGGCAGCGCACGCCGTAATTCTCGCTTATTTCCTTTGCAGTCTCTACGGCAAACTCCGAGTCGGGGTCTGAGCAGTTAAGCAACACTACAAAGGGTTTTCCAATTCCCTTCAGTTCATTAATTACCCGCTGTTCGGGGGCTATGTATTTCTCTCTTGGTATGTCGCAAATGCTGCCGTCAGTAGTTATTACTATACCTATGGTTGAGTGTTCTGTGATCACCTTATAGGTTCCTTTTTCGGCTGCCTCGGTCATGCTTATTTCATGGTCAAACCATGGCGTCGTGACCATGCGTTCCTGGCCGTCCTCAAACTGCCCTGCGGCGCCTTCAACCATGTAGCCGACACAGTCCACCAATCTCACGGACAGCTGTGTGTTTTCGGCCAAGGTAATAGTAACCGGGTTTTCCGGTACGAACTTGGGCTCCGCAGTCATTATTGTTTTGCCAGAGCCGCTCTGGGGCAATTCGTCTTTTGCACGTTCTTTCATATAGGTGTTATCAATTTGGGGGATCACCAGCTTTTCCATGAACCTTTTTATAAAGGTGGATTTTCCCGTCCTGACCGGGCCCACAACGCCAAGCATGAAAGCCCCGTCAGTCCTTGTAGCGATATCGCAATAAATATTTGTATCAGTCATAAAAAACCTCCGCTCTCATGTTCTCGTTTGTACGAGTTTATGAGTAGCGGAGTTTGTTTATGACAAGCACCTCAGGCGAAGTTTATCAGCTGACGATGCCTGGATGATACAATAAATTGAAGGTCCTCAAAACTGTGGGCCAGCCTGTCTGCCAAAGCGGGAATCACAAGATTTTCGGTGCAGAAGTGGTCGCCGTCTATAAGATTGATACCCAGTTCGGCAGCCTGGAGGAACTGGTGGTATTTTATATCGGCAGTGAGATAGGTATCGCAGCCCAGCCTGTAGGCCGTCTCCACGCTGTCGCCCCCAGAGCCCCCCATGACGGCAAGCCTTTCCACAGCTCTGCCGCTGTCATAGTAACGCAGCCCGCTGGTTTTAAGTACCTCTTTGCATAAAACCAAAAACTCATTCATTCTCATGGCCTTTGGCAAAGTGCCTATACGCCCGCAGTCATCCTGATCCAAAGGCGCATCCACAGAAGCTCCAAAAGCTTCCATCAATACATCGTTTACCCCTCCCCTGGCAATGTCCAGATTGGTGTGCATTGAAATTACTGCAATGTTATTGGAAGCCAGCTTCAGTAGTTTTTCATCTGTTATGGATTTCAGAGGGCTGAAAATCAGGGGGTGATGGGATATGATAAGCTCAGCTCCCAATTCCGCAGCTTCATCCACAACGCTGGAAGTTATATCCAAAGCCAGCAAAACTTTGCTTACTTCCGCCTCTTCCCTGCCTAAAAGGAAGCCGGAATTATCAAAGCCCATTTGCAGTTCCAGAGGAGCATAGCGGCACAGCTCATAGAAAATATCTTTTACCTTTGTCATTTGCTCACCCCATTTCCTTCAGTTGATTTAAAATATTCGTATATAATTCGTATGCCGGCCGAGTCTTTCCGGACCGGTCCTTTTCCATGCCGGCAACGGCAGCTTCAAATCGCTCTATATAGTTTTTCATCTGCATTTCATAGAGCTCAGGGTCCATGCACAGTTCCTTTTTGCCGATAAACAATTCAGCCTCCGATAGCTTAGTGATGCCGCCAAATCTGGCCACCATAAGCTGATATATTGTGCCGCCCTCGTATATCAATTCCTCGCTGGATATCTCAAACTCATTGTTCACAAGCCAATATCTCAGCACCTGGCTTTTTGTCATTGGCTGAAGAATCAATTTATATCGCCTGTCCATACACCATTCCGCTCTGTCAAGGATACGGCAGATAAGTTCTCCGCCCATTCCTGCAATAACTATGGTATCCACGGAATCCGGCCTGCAGTTTTCCAACCCGTCGCACTGCTGAAACTGAATCTTATCTTCTACTCCGGCTTTCATAGCCGTGTCCATAGCTTTTTTTAGAGGCGCGGCATTTATATCAGAGGCGATGATGTTCCCTTTGTAGCCATGAGAGGCCATCCATACGGGGAAATATCCGTGATCCGTACCTACGTCTATTACTCCCCTGCCGGCCTCCATATATTTGACTATTGCTTGTATACGTTTATTCATAAAAGTTCACCGAAAAACTAAAGCCGGAGCAAGTCCGGCTTTAAACTGTTCTGTCAAGCTGTTTCAAGAAAAGCTTTGAGATAGACCAAAAACTCGTCCGGGTCCACGCCGTGGGCGGCGCAAGCCTGCTCCACATTCTCTCCACTGGCCAGTTCTCAGCCCATACAGTGCATACCAATTTCCATAAATGCAGGCATAGCCTCCGGGCAATTCGCCACTATCTCAGAAATTAGGGTCTCTCTTGTAATTTCCATCCTGTTCTCCATTCTGCCGCTTATTACATTTGGCATTGGCCTATGCTACCCACAAGCGGCAGTGGGGAGCGGGAAAGAATAAAAGATTAAAGGGACACCCGAAGTGCCCCTTTAATCCGTTCAGGCTATCAGGCCTGCTCTCTCATCTTTGCAAAGCACTCGCTGCAGTAGACGGGACGGTCAGACTTGGGCTCAAAGGGAACCTTTGCCTCGCCGCCGCAGGCAGCGCAGACAGCTGTAAAGAACTCACGAGGACCACGGGCAGCGTTCTTGCGGGCATCGCGGCATGCCTTGCAGCGCTGGGGCTCGTTCTGGAATCCACGCTCTGCATAGAACTCCTGCTCACCGGCGGTAAACACAAACTCTTTACCACACTCTTTGCAAACTAAGGTTTTGTCTTCGTACATTTTGAATCCTCTCTTTTGATAAATGTGCCTGTCGGCTTTTATTTGCGTTCAGCTTCAGCTGATATCGCCTAAACTTGGATTCCGCGCCAGCTTGCGCCTTATCCTCTGTACCGCATTATCCACAGCTTTGGCTTCCTTATCCAGACGCTGACCAATCTCACGATAGGACAGTCCATCCAGATAGAGGTCAAGTACCTTGTTTTCAAAGCTGGATAAGCACCGGGAAAAGGCCGTATAAAGTTCTTCCTTGCTCTCTCTGGCCAGAACTAAATCTTCCGGACTACGCCGGAAAACCTCAGGAACAGCCGACAATGGGGCACGGTTGTCTTCCGAGAGTTGCTCAAACGAGACACCGTCATTGAGCGGGAAATGCTTCAAACGGGATGCGGATTTGATTGCGGAATATAGCCGCTTTCTTATACAATGTTCAGCAAAGGTTTTAAACGAAGTATCACAATCGGCGGAAAACTGCCTTATGGCAGACACCAATCCGAAAGTTCCCTCCTGTATAAGGTCTTCGCTGTCGCCGCCGGCAAGAAACAGTGGCCTGGCGCATGCACGCACCAGATACATGTATCTGGCAGCCAATGCCTCCTCGGCTTCTTTGTCACCTGCGGCGCTCATGCGCTGCAGGTCGATATCGTTTAAATTTGTATAGTCTACCATAGCAACATACTTAACAAATTTACATGTTACATTATACAACAGCTTTGTATAAAGTCAATAGCTTTTTATTCATTAGTTCCATAAAAAAATCAAATATCATCAAATATCCAGCTGCTGCTGCCCCAAATATTCCAGCCCGAGGTGTTCATAGGCTTTTTTAGTGACACAGCGGCCGCGCGGGGTGCGTGTAAGGAAGCCCTGCTGCAGCAAATAAGGCTCATAGACATCTTCCAGAGTTATAGCTTCCTCGTTGATGGTGGCTGCAAGAGTATCCAGCCCCACAGGACCACCATTGTAAAAGTCGATTATACTTTTAAGCATTCGTCTGTCCAGAGAGTCAAGCCCCAGCTTATCCACTTCCAGGCGAGACAGGGCCTCATCGGCAATTTCTCTGCTGATAAGACCGTCGGCTTTGACTTGAGCGAAATCCCTCACCCGGCGGAGCAGCCTGTTTGCTATTCTTGGGGTACCTCTGGAACGCGCAGCTATTTCATAGGCGCCCTCCGGGAGGATTTCTACGCCCAGTATACCGGCGGAGCGCATGACGATTCTCTGAAGTTCTTCAGGAGTATAGAGTTCCAGACGCAAGGAGACCCCAAAACGATCACGCAGAGGCGCAGTCAGCTGACCGGAGCGAGTTGTAGCGCCTATAAGAGTAAAATGAGGCAAGTCCAAATGCAGAGAATTAGCGGAGGGTCCCTTGCCCAGAATAATATCTATGGCATAATCCTCCATGGCGGGATAAAGTATTTCCTCATAAGCCCGGTTCAATCTGTGGATCTCGTCCACAAATAGAATATCGCCTTCATTGAGATTGGTGAGCATGGCGACCAAGTCGCCCGGCTTCTCAATGGCTGGACCGGAGGTTATTCGCATATTGACGCCCATCTCGTTAGCGATGACTGCCGCAAGGGTAGTCTTTCCCAGCCCCGGAGGGCCATGAAGCAGCACATGGTCTAGGGACTCGCCTCTCATTTTGGCTGCGTTAATGAATACCTCCAGGTTATCCTTCACTTTCTTTTGTCCGATATACTCCCGGATGGTTTTTGGTCGCAGAGAGCCCTCGTTCCCATCCTCAGGGAGGCTGACCGCAGTGGTTATCATTTCGTCATTTACTTCATCTGAAAAGCTGATACTCATTTATTGCTCCTATTTTACCATTTGTTTGAGTACTGCCTTAATTATTTCTTCGGCGCTCATGCCCTTACTGTCTATATTTTTCAGTGCCGGGGCTATCTCTGCGCTGCTGTAGCCAAGCACGCCAAGGGCAGTCATTGCGTCGGCCATGGTGCTGTCCTGACCGGAAGCAGGCTGGACGGCGGGAAGCTGAATATCCTGAAGGGAGCTGTCCTTGCTCATTTTGTCTTTTAGTTCAAGAATAACTCTCTGAGCAATCTTCTTACCGACTCCGGGGGCGACGGTAAGCGCCTTGACATCATCGTTCATTACGGCCAGAGCCAAAGTCTCTGGCGTACTGTAAGAGAGTATTGACAAAGCGGCTTTGGGGCCGATGCCTGAGACGGAGACAAGCATATCAAAGCATCGCTTCTCGCTTTTTGTGTAAAAACCAAATAGGTCAAAATTATTTTCCCCTATGGACTCAGCCACGTAGAGCTTCACTTTATCTCCCAGGCGAATATTTGAGACAGTATTAAGCGTGGCGTTGAGCGCATAGCCCACGCCCCCGCAATCCAGAACCACAAGGCCGGGCTCAAGCTCCACCGCCATTCCCTCTATATGGTAGAACATCCTTCGTTTTCACCTCTGTAAAGTAATGATGTGGAACTCCTGGCGTGACACAGGGCCAGAGCCACCGCATCCGCCGCATCGTCCGGTTTTGGCGTATTCTGCAGACCGCATATACGCTTTACCATATCCATAACCTGGGCTTTCTCCGCCCGGCCATAGCCTACCACAGACTGCTTGACCTGTAAGGGGGTATATTCAAATACTCGTATACCGCCCTTGCGGCAGGCAAGAAGTATTACTCCCCTGCCGTGAGCAACGGCAATGCCGGTAGTTAGATTTGTGTTAAAAAACAATTCCTCAATAGCGGCCGCATCCGGATGAAAAAGCTCTATGAGACGGAGCATATCGTCATATATCTGCTCCAGTCTGCTGGAGAGGCTGGTGTGGGCAGGAGTTGTAATGACTCCGCAATTAATTAGCTTATGGCAGTTCTTGTCTGAATCCACCACGCCAAAGCCTATCGTGGCAATTCCGGGGTCAATACCCAGTACACGCATCTTATCACATCCTCCGGAAATTTTATCATAATTTAGTCCTTATAGCAACATAAATCAAAGCCAGGCACGTTCCAGAGCGGATATTCCAAGGCTTATTTCCTGAGCGTTCATCCCGGAATAGCCGGCGATTATCCGTCCCTCGTCTTTATTTTTACCGAAGGAGTAGTATTCGGAAAGCCCGTACACTCTTACTCCTTGCGCTGCAGCCCTCTCCTTGAGTTCTCTCTCGCTCAGGCCGTTTTTGGAGTTGAGCAATAGATGTGTTCCGCCGTTGGCGCTTTGTACTTCCAGAATTTTTGACAGAGGGCTACTGCTTAGGGAACGAATAAAATGATCCCGACGGCTTAGATAAAGCTTTCTCATCCGGCTTACATGTCTCTCAAAATATCCCCTCTTTAAAAATTCGGCCAAGATAAGCTGTTCAAATACAGGCACGGTGCAGGCGTAAAAACCCAGTTTTTCTTCAAAGCAGCTGATGAGCTCAGGGGGAATTACCAGATAACCTATTCGCATAGACGGGGCCAAGCTTTTTGTAAATGTGTTCATATACAGCACCCGGCTATATGAGTCCATGCTCTGTAAGGTTGGCACAGGTTTTCCATACATACGAAAATCGCTGTCATAGTCGTCCTCAATAATATAGCGGTCCGAAGCAGCGTAAGCCCAGGCCAGTATCTCGTGACGTCTCGCCGCAGGCATAATGGTGCCCAAAGGAAAGTGGTGGGATGGGGTGATATGGGCGATCTGTATACCTTGAGCGGCCAAAGAGCTCAGCCTGGCGCCGCTTCCGTCTACCTCTATAGGCAGCACTTTGGAACAGTTGGCGGAAAAAACCTGGTGCGTTTTAACATATCCTGGGTCCTCCACTCCGTAGACCTTTTCCCGGCCTAAGAGCTGTATAACAAGACCGGTCAGATATTCGCTGCCTGCGCCAACTACAATTTGCTCAGGCTGAACATCCATTCCCCTAAAGCAGCGTAGATATTCTCCTATGGCCTGTCTTAAGCGGTATACTCCCTTGCCGCTGCATGTGTTTAAAAGTTCATCGCCGCCTGAACTGAGTATTTCCCTGGAAAGTTTTGCCCAAACGGAAAAGGGGAAAAGAGTGGTATCCGCTCGATTTGTGCTGAAGTCAATTAAATATGAAGAGCTTTGTTCAGGCTCTTTTATTATCGTCCTGGTTTTTTTAGGACCTATAATGCGGCCCGGAATGTTCTCGGCATAGTAACCGCTGCCGGGTACGGAATAAATATATCCCTCGGATGCGAGCAGAGAATAGGCCGTCTCCACAGTTACCACGCTTATCTTAAGATGAGCCGAGAGCGCCCTTTTTGACGGCAGCTTTTCTCCGGGCCCAATCTTGCCCATCTCTATTCCGTCTCTAATATAGGAATATAGCTGCTCATATAGCGGTTTATCATTATTGAAAGCGATTGTAAACACAGAGCACCGACCTTATTATAACACCGTAAATTCATCAAAGGAAAGATACCAGTTATATTTAATATAGCACAGCGGCAGCAAAAGTCAATCTAAAAGCCCGTGGCTGACTTTTTTCACTTTAGTGGAAATAGAAAGAACATAGGGGTATTGAGAAAATCCGGAAAATTTGGTATATTGATATAGGCCTCGAGGGATCATGTTTATATATGACCCAAGGGTTCAAGTTTTGGCGCAGACTAAAGGAGGCGCTGACATGGAAAATTTGGCAAAGGGCAAACTGGCGGAAGGGGAAAAATTGCTTGGTACTTTTTTCTCCATGGGCAACCCGTCTGAGATGGAATGTCTCGGGTACGCAGGGATGGATTTTGCCATAATCGACACGGAGCATGGACCCTTTGACACTGAGAGCGCCATGGGCCTGGTGCGTGCTGCGGAATCTGTGGGTCTTAGTCCCTTTATACGTATAGCGGACGTAAGCCACAAAGAGGTGCAGAGGGCCGTAGATATGGGCGTGCATGGGCTTATTGCCCCCTGCCTGCGCAGCTTAGACGACATGAAGAAGCTTGTTTCCCTGGCAAAGTTTCCTCCTCTTGGAAACAGAGGATACATTAGAGGCCGGGGATGCGGCTATGGGTATCAGCCGTGGGCCAGCGGCAGCGTTTCCGATTATATGGCGGCCAGCAATGACAGGCTGCTTGTGCTGCCCCAGTGCGAGACAAGGGAGTGCTATGAGCAGATTGAGCAGGTGCTTGCTATCGATGGTATTGACGGTATATTTATAGGTCCCTTTGATCTGTCCATATCCTTGGACATGCCGGGAGATTTTGATAATCCAAAGTTCAGGGACTCGGTATCCAGAGTATTGGAGGCTTGTAAAAAAGCCGGTAAGTTCTCATTCATATTTTCAACAACTGTTGAGCAGGCGCAGGAGTACCTCCGCCAGGGCTTTGACGGCGTAGCTCACGGCCTGGACTATGTGATTTTTACTGAGGCGTATAAATCGGAGCTGGCGAAAATTCGCAGAGCCTGAATTAACAAGGAGGGATAAAATGCTAGAAGCAGGAATAAAAGCCCCGGATTTTTCATTAAGGGACCAGCATGGAAACATAGTAAGCCTGTCAGACTTCTTGGGAAAGAAGCTGATTCTTTACTTTTATCCAAAGGATAATACTCCGGGATGCAGCCGCCAGGCTTGCGCTTTTGCCGGGGCCTATGAGGAGTTTAAGTCTATGGATGTGGCTGTTATCGGAGTGAGCAAGGATTCGGTCGCTTCCCACGTGAAGTTTGCGGAGAAGTACTCCTTGCCATTCATTCTTCTGGCCGACCCGGAGCTGGAGGCCATCAAAGCCTATGATGTCTGGCAGGAAAAGAAAAACTACGGCAAACTGAGCATGGGAGTTGTCCGCAGCACCTACATTATCGATGAGCAGGGCATTATAGAAAAGGTCATGTCCAAGGTGAAGCCCGATACAAATGCGGCGGAGATACTGAATTATCTAAAATCCAAGTAAATAAAACCAAAAGCAACAAAGCCCGGGCCGCTTTACAGCGGTCCGGGCTTCGGCTGCTGCCTGGACTGAGTTTTATATGTCTGCAGTTTATTTTAAAGTGAGCTTATTGAAATTCTTCTTGCCTCTCTTGACTGTTATTCCGGCTCTTAGCTCGTCGGCGCTGTAGGTCTTTCCGATGTCGTTTATTTTAATATCGTCCACGGTGACGCCGCCCTGCTGAATATTTCTCCTAGCGTCGGACTTGGAGGAGCAAAGCCCGGTACGCACCAGGATAGTGATGATATCCATAGCGCCGTCGGTAAGTTCATCCTCGCTTATCTCGGTGGTAGGCATATCCTCGCTGCTGCCGCTGCCGCCAAAGAGGGCCTTGGCGGAGGCTTCCGCCTTCTTGGCTTCCTCCTCGCCATGGACAAGGCTGGTGAGCTCGTAAGCAAGTATCTCCTTGGCCTTGTTGAGCTGGCTGCCCTCCCATTTATCCATCTCGTCTATCTGCTCCAGAGGCAGGAAGGTAAGCATGCGTATACACTTAAGTACATCCGCATCCCCAACATTACGCCAGTACTGATAAAACTCGTAAGGACTGGTCTTGTTTGGATCCAGCCACACAGCTCCGGAGGCAGTCTTTCCCATTTTCTTGCCTTCAGAATTCAGGAGCAGAGTGATGGTCATGGCATGGGCATCTTTACCCAGCTTCTTGCGTATCAGCTCAGTGCCTCCCAGCATATTGCTCCACTGGTCGTTGCCTCCAAACTGCATGTTGCAGCCATAGTGCTGGAACAGGTAGTAGAAGTCATAGCTTTGCATTATCATGTAATTGAATTCCAGGAAGCTGAGTCCTTTTTCCATGCGCTGTTTGTAGCACTCTGCACGGAGCATATTGTTTACGGAGAAGCAGGCGCCTACCTCCCGCAAAAGGTCCACATAATTGAGCTTAAGAAGCCAGTCGGCATTATTCACCATAAGGGCTTTGCCCTCGCCGAATTCTATAAATCTCTCCATCTGCTTTTTAAAGCAGGCGCAGTTGTGGTCGATAACCTCTTTAGTCATCATGCTTCTCATGTCGCTGCGCCCGGAGGGATCGCCAACATGGCCTGTGCCTCCGCCTATCAGGGCGATGGGCCGGTTTCCGGCCTGCTGCAGCCTCTTCATGAGGCAAAGGGCCATAAAGTGGCCCACGTGGAGTGAATCTGCCGTGGGGTCAAAGCCTATATAAAATGTGGCTTTGCCGTTATTTATCATTTCCCTGATCTCTTCTTCATTGGTGACCTGGGCAATAAGCCCCCTGGCCACCAGCTCTTCGTAAATACCCATATGCTCCATCTCCTGAAAAATTATTTGTTTTTTATTATTTCCTCCGCTGCCGCAGCGCAGAAGGCGATAAGTCCGTTGCAATCGCAGTCTCCGGCCTTCAGGTCATTGCAGCGCAGGCAGCCGAACTCATTTTTGAATTTCCCGGTAAACTCTCTGGTGAGAGCGGCAATGCGTTCCTTTGCCTCGGCATTGGCGCAGTCGTTATAGGGATTACACAGGCCGATGGCCATTACGCCTCCGGTGACTGCGCCGCAGATCTCACCGCAGCGCACTCCACCGCCGAATCCTCCGCTCACTGCCAGCAATGCTTTTTCATCCATACCGGTATATTCCTTACAGGAACAAAGTACGCTCTGAGAGCAGTTAAAGCCCTTGACGTGATATTCCACAGCAGTTTCTTTAACGGACATATTATCTCTCCTTTTCATAGTAAAATAAACGCCCTCCGTCCCTTGGGGACAGAGGGCAATAATTGCGGTACCACCTCTGCGCATCCGCACCTCGCAATGCGAACCTCAGGGAGTGCTGAACACTCCGGCGCTGTATCGGGCGCTCCCGTCATAGCCTACAGGCAAAGCCTTCGGTATGCCGCTCCAAACCGTATTCAAGGTCTCCGCCTCTCCCCCTCGCAGCAAAACGGGGGCTCTCTGCGCAGGCTGAAAGCCTCTACTCCTGTTTTTCATAGCGTTTTCCTGTGGATTATACTTTATATACGGTCCCTTGTCAAGAGCTTCGGATGGCCTGTGCCTTATACCTGTCGGCGGCCCCCAGCTGTTCCTCTGCGCTGGCCAAAGTCAAGTCGGTAATATTGTCTCCGCCGTGCAGCCTTGCCAATTCCCGCTTCCGGCCCTCTCTGTCCAGTTTTGAAACCTTT
>CALXGF010000142.1 GCA_944387735.1 uncultured Oscillospiraceae bacterium | reverse complement strand
GAATAAGTATGTCCGAATCCCTAAAGGCTGTGGAATAACAGCCCCTCCTTGTATTGGAGCATATATAAAAACCAAGGGCCTTGTTTCAGCCAAGACCCTTGGTTTTTTTATGCTGAAGCTTGCCGGTTCAAAATCAATCAGACTTTTTTCCGGCGTGTATCTTCTGCTGGAACTTGTCCTTCTCCCTGGACTTGGGGACCTCGGTGGGGTAACCGCCGCCGAAACAGGCTGTGCAGAAGCCCCGAGCCTCGTCCCCGGCCAGACGCATGGCGTTCTCCAGGCTGAGATAGCCCAGGGAATCCACTCCGATTATTTTGGCAATCTCCTCTACGCTGTGGCGGTTTGCAATGAGCTTTTCCTCATCGTCTATATCTGTGCCGTAGAAGCAGGCGTTTACGAAGGGGGGAGCGCTTACGCGCATGTGTATCTCTTTGGCTCCGGCCCGGCGCAGCAGCTCTATGGTACGCCGACAGGTGGTGCCCCGGACGATGGAGTCGTCTATCAGCACTACCCGCTTGCCGTCCACCACGGAGCGGATGGGGTTGAGCTTGATGTTCACGCCGTTTTCCCGCATCTCCTGAGTGGGGGATATAAAGGTGCGGCCGATGTACTTATTTTTGGTAAAGCCCAAAGCATAGGGTATGCCGGACTGGGCGGCGTAGCCCAGGGCTGCGTCCAGGCCGGAATCCGGCACGCCGATGACCACGTCTGCCTCCACCGGGTGCTCCTGGGCCAGAAAGGCTCCGGCCCGGTTCCGGGCGATACAGACGCTGCATCCGTCTATGACGGAGTCTGGGCGGGCAAAATAGATATACTCAAAAACGCAGAGACTGCGCTGAGCCGTATCGCAGTGGCTGCGGTCGCTGCGTATGCCGGTGGCGTCCACCGTCAGCACCTCGCCCGGGAGCAGGTCCCTCTCAAACTCGGCGCCAACGGCGTCCAGGGCGCAGGACTCGCTGGCAAAGACCACCATGCCGTCCCGGCGGCGGCCCATGCACAGGGGGCGGAAGCCGTGGGGATCTCTGGCGGCGATGAGCTTGGTGGGGGAGGAAATTACAAGGGAGTAGGCCCCAACAAGGCTGTCCATGGCGGCGGAGACCGCCGCCTCTATGGAGGGCCGGCACAGCCGCTCCTGAACTATCATGTAGGCAATGACTTCTGAGTCGGTGGTGGTATGGAAGATGGAGCCCCGCTCCTCCAGCTTTTTCCTCAGTTCCATGGAGTTGACCAGATTCCCGTTGTGGGCCAACGCCATGCGGCCCTTGTGGTGGTTGATTATCAGGGGCTGGAGATTGTCTTTGTGGTCGGAGCCGGTGGTTGCATAGCGCACATGGCCCACGGATATGCAGCCGTCGCCCAGGTCTTTAAGGCGTTGGGAAGAGAAAACCTCGTTTACAAGGCCCACGTCCCGGTAGCTGCTGAATACGCCGTCATCGTTGATGACTATGCCTGCGCTCTCCTGGCCCCGGTGCTGGAGGGAATAGAGGCCGTAATACATGAGCTGGGCCAGAGGGGCGTTTACGGGGGAATAAATGCCAAAGACGCCGCACTCCTCATGGATGTGTCTGTCAACCGGACGGGAAATCTTACTGGGCGTCATGATCCAAAAGCCTCTTCATTATCTCGGCGTAGGCATCCTCAACGCCGCCCAGATCCCGGCGGAAGCGGTCCTTGTCCAGCTTCTCGTGGGTCTTGGCATCCCAAAGGCGACAGGTATCGGGGCTTATCTCGTCGGCCAGGACTATGCTGCCGTCGGCAAGGCGGCCGAACTCCAGCTTGAAGTCCACCAGAATCACGCCGCACTCAGCCCAGAAGGACTTGAGAAAAGCGTTGACCTTGAAGGCGTAGTCTTTTATAGTCTCAATTTCCTGGGCGGTAGCCAGCTTTAGCGCCAGGGCGTGATAACTGTTGAGCAGAGGGTCGCCCAGTTCGTCGTTCTTATAGGAAAACTCTATGGTGGGTGCGTCGAAGACTATGCCCTCTTCCACGCCGTAGCGCTTGGCGAAGGAGCCGGCGGAAATGTTGCGTATAATTACTTCCAGAGGCACGATGGAAACTTTCTTCACCAGGGTCTCACGTTCGCTGAGTTCCTTGACAAAGTGAGTAGGCACGCCCTGCTTTTCCAGCTTGGCCATGAGCCGGTTGCTCATCTGATTGTTTATAACGCCCTTGCCGGCAATGCTGCCCTTTTTAAGGCCGTTAAAGGCGGTGGCGTCATCCTTGTAGTCCACTATAAGCAGCTGGGGATCGTCGGTCCTGAACACTTTCTTCGCTTTGCCCTCGTAGAGCTGTTCCAATTTTTCCATGGTCTATGCCTCCATTAAAAAATTACGCTCCGATATTAACATCCATACTGCCACGGCGCAACAGATTTTTTTCATTTTGTGGGAATGTACAAGCCAAGCCGGGGCATCCCGGCCGCTTTACTGTAAAAAGCCTTGTATTTTCTAAAAGTTGACAAGCTTTGCGCCGGGTAATATAATGTCCCGGTACATGCGGAGGCTGCATGGCCCCGGCTATAAAAGGAGAAATGCCCTATGAACATGGAATTTGTGCGAAAGCTCACCATCCCTGCCGAGGTCAAGGAGATGTATCCCCTTACCGGAGAAATGGCAAAATGCTTTGAACAGAGAGATATACAGCTAAAAAAGATATTTTCCGGCAGGGACGACAGGCTCCTGCTCATTATCGGACCCTGCTCTGCCGACAATCCCGACAGCGTCCTGGACTATATGGGGAGGCTGCGTGAAGTGCAGGAGGAAGTGAAGGACAAGATATTCATCGTCCCCCGCTGCTACACCAATAAGCCCCGCACCACCGGCAAGGGCTATAAGGGCATGCTTCACCAGCCGGACCCGGGCCATAAGCCGGACATGTTTAAAGGCCTGATCGCAATACGCAGCCTGCATATGCGGGTGGTGCAGGAGACGGGCTTCACCTGCGCCGACGAGATGCTGTATACCGAGAACTACAAGTACCTGGACGATATCCTGGGCTACGTGGCCGTGGGGGCCCGCTCCGTGGAAAACCAGCAGCACCGCCTCACCTCCAGCGGTATCGAGGTGCCGGTGGGCATGAAGAACCCCACCTCCGGGGACCTGTCCGTAATGATGAACGCCATCACCGCCGCCCAGGATAAGCATACCTTCATATACCGGGGATGGGAGGTCCATTCTCAGGGCAACCCCTATGCCCACGCCATTTTGAGGGGCTATGTGAACAAGCAGGGCCACAGCCACCCCAACTACCACTATGAGGATATCCTCCTGGTGAGCCAGCTCTACAGCCAGAACCCGGAGCTTACAAACCCTGCGGTAATCATTGACTGCAACCACTCCAATTCCGGCAAGCAGCCTCTGGAGCAGATCCGCATTGCCAAGGAGATAGTGGTAAACCGCCGGCTCAATGCCCAGGTGGGCAAGCTGGTAAAGGGCCTGATGATAGAGAGCTATATCGAGGACGGGGCCCAGTGCGTTGGGGGCGGCTGCTACGGCAAGTCCATCACCGACGCCTGCCTGGGCTGGGATAAGAGCCGCCGGCTTATTTACGATCTGGCGGAGATGCTGTAAAAAAGTGAACAGGCGGCCCAGGACCCAGAGGCACATCCCCTGCGTACGACGCTTTTTCATGCTGCGCTCTCAGGAGGAAAACTCCGCCAAAACGGTTTGAAAACTCCGGAGGCCATGGTATAATAAGATAAAGCTGAAAGCTGAGGACTTGAAAGGAGGGAGCTCTTATGAAACGGCTTCTGTTGCTGATGGGCCTTGCCCTGTTGCTGTGCGGCTGCTCAAGGGAAGAAAGCGGCCCTGACATACCGGACAAGGAAGGCATAGCCCCCTATAAGCTTTCGGAGGACCAGCAGGAATTGCTTGGCGCCTTTGGAATGGAGGACAGCGCCAATCTCTTTGCGTTCCATGCGCCGGAGGAGGCTGTCACCGTGGAGGTAAACGCCTATCGCCTTACGGATACGGGTACTTGGGAAGTTACGGGAAACGGAGCAATGTCCGTCGGCACGGAGAGGCAGCCGGTCTCCAGCTTGTCCGGTACAATAGCCATGGAGCTCAGAGACGATTACAGCATAGATTTCAATATAAGCTGTGCCGGGCGGGGCTCGTTCAGCTCGGAGGAGATAGAATTGGAGCAGGAGCCTTTGGGCAGTACCAAGGGATACCTGGCGGAGTTTCGGCCCATAGAGCTGAATGAGGAGATCCCCCTGGCCATTATGGTCTACGACAGCGGGACAAGCATGCGCAGCTATACGCCCCAGGACTATTACGATACTTCGGCTTTTGAGGATATGGATCTGGCACAGGCTGTGACAGTGAGATTTTCAGATAAAGAAATAGGAGAATAATTTTCCATGCAATGCAAAAAGGGTATCGCATTATCTGCGATACCCTTTTTGCCGCTCAGCTGACACAGGACCCTCAGCTCTGCTCATCCTCAGCCTCCTGGGGGACGGCTATGGTCGCCAGCTCCACCTGCTGGTCCAGGATGCGGCTGATCTGTATCTTCATGCCCTTCAGCTCCAGGTCGCTGTCCTGCTCCCCGTTGTCGGGGATAGTGCCCAGGGCGTCGAAGACGAAGCCGGTAAAGGTGTCGTAGTCCTCGGAGCACAGCTCCAGGCCCGTGGCCTCGTGGATATCCTTCAAAGGCACGTTGCCCACCAGCTTCCACAGTCCGCTGTCCAGCTTTTCGATGTAGGGCTCCGGGTCGCCCGGGTCGTCGGGCTCATCCCCCAGATCCCCCACCAGTTCCTCGATAAGGTCGTAGATGGTTATGATGC
>CALXGF010000141.1 GCA_944387735.1 uncultured Oscillospiraceae bacterium | reverse complement strand
GGAAGTACGGCCGGGAGAGCTTCAACCGGGACTACGGGGAAAAGGGCCAGGCGCTCTATTCCTATAAGCTGTGTTTCGACTTTCCCACGGATGCGGGGAGCCTGAACTATCTCCGGGGCCGGGTCTTTACCGTCACGCAGGTGGACTTTGCGGAAAAATATTTTGGAATAAGCGATTTGAATTTTTAATTTTATATAAGAGGCGATTTAAAATGATAGAGCTTTTATCCCGTTTATTTATAAAGGATAGGGATAAGGTGAGCGACCCTGCAGTGCGCCGCGCCTACGGCACCCTCTGTTCCCTCTACGGTATTTTTCTAAATGTCCTGCTCTTTGCAGGCAAATACTTTGCCGGAGTGCTCTCCGGCTCCGTGGCCATAGTGGCCGACGCCTTCAATAACCTCTCCGACGCCGGGTCCTCCATCATAAGCCTGCTGGGCTTTGCCATAGCCGGCAAAAAGCCGGATTTGGATCACCCCTTCGGCCATGGCCGGGCCGAGTATCTGGCGGGGCTGCTGCTGTCGGCGCTCATCGTTGTGATGGGCGTGGAGCTGGGCAAGAGCTCCATTGAAAAGATAATCCACCCGGAGCCGGTGGAGGCGGCCCTGCTGCCCGCTATCATCCTTGTGGCCTCCATAGCCGTTAAATTCTATATGAGCCGCTATAACAAGGCCGTGGGCAAAAAGATCAGCTCCCCTTCTATGGAGGCCACCGCCACCGACTCTCTCTCCGACTCCATAGCCACCACCGTGGTCTTGCTGTCCATGGGCGTGTCCTACTTCTTCCATGTGAATGTGGACGGCTGGGCGGGCTTGCTGGTAGCCGCCTTCATCATTTTTGCCGGCTACAACGCCATGAGGGACACCCTCTCTCCCCTGCTGGGCAAGGCTCCGGATCCGGAGCTGGTGAAGGAGATAGAGGACACCGCTCTCTCACATCCTGAGATAGTGGGTATCCACGACCTTATAGTCCACGATTACGGCCCCGGCCGGGGCTTCGTGTCCCTCCACGCCGAGGTAAACGGCAATGGGAATATGTTTGAGCTCCACGATGCCGTGGACCAGGCAGAGCGGGAGATACGGGAGAAGTACGGCATCCTGGCCACCATCCACATGGACCCCATCGACTGCGACAATGAGCAGCTCAATCAGCTGCGCCAGGCCGTGGCGGAAAAGCTGCTGGAGATAGATCCAAGGATAAAGATACACGACTTCCGCATGGTGCCCGGCCCCACCCACACCAACCTGATTTTTGACGCTCTGGTCCCCGCCGAGGTGAAGCTCAGCGACCAGGCCCTGGAGGACGAGATTGAGAAGCTGGTCCACAGCGCCTGGAAAAACTATTACGCCGTGGTGGACATCGACCGCAGCTATGTTTAAAAATTTAATGCAAGCATAATGGAGGGGCGGCATGGTTATTTTTACTCCACTGTGGGAGACGATGAAGAAAAAGGGCTTTACCACCTATACCCTGCGGGTGAAATACGGCATCAGCGGCGCAACGGTGCAGCGGCTGAAGCGGAACATGTCCGTCTCTACCAACACTCTCTCCGACCTGTGCGACATTCTGGACTGTGAGTTGGAGGATGTGGCCCTGTACGTCCGGGACGAGAACGACAAGTTCATAAAAAAAAACGGATTATATCAAATAGGCTGCAATAGGCAAAACCAAGACCCGGGGGTTTCACTCCGGGTCTTGGTTTTGCTTGTCAAAGAAGCCCCGGACGGGACTTTCTTGACTGCGGCTTATTATACTGCGGGGCGGGCCTTGCCTCCTTGCGCTCCCCCGCTGCTCCGACTCTCGCAGCGCCGAGCCGCATTTTTTGACGGGTCTAAACCAGGACCCGGTTCCGGCTTTTGGCTTGTATGCTCTCAGTCCAGCGCATAGGAGTAATTCCACTCTCCTTTCCACTGGCCGTTCCACTGCAAGTCGAACCAGGGATAGGTGCGGGGATACATCAGCTGCACCGTGGAGGTATAGACGTAGAGGCCCCCGTACTGTCCCTGGAAGATGAGCTCCCCCTCACCGGCGGCAGCCGCCTGGAAGGCGTATTCCAGCTCGTGGTCCTGAAACACAAAGATGGCCCTGTCCACGTCCTCCACGCTGTAGATATTCTGGAGGTTCAGGTATTCCTGGGCCTTGAACATCACCTCGTCGTTCCAGCCCCCGGATATGAGGGCGCCGTCGGAATAGGCGGCCACCACCGGGGCCACATTGGAATGGCTGTCGTAGACCAGCTCATAGCCTTGGGCCACCGCCCAGTCTGAGATCTCCTGACAGTAGTTTTCCTCTGTCTCCAGGGCCTCTTTAACCGAGGGGACATAGCTTGCCCAGAGGTTGCCCAGAGCCAGCAGGCACAGACACAGGCTGAGGGCGCAGCTCCGGGCCGGAGCCAGCTTTTCCAGCACCAGGGCGGCAGAGATAGCCAGCAGGGGAAAATAGGTGAAGAGGTAAACGCTGCGTATGCTCAGGGAGGTCAGCAGGGCGGCGGCTATAACTGCGGCTATACTTATCAGCAGCAGCCACCACAGCTCCGACAGCTCTCCTCCCCGGCGCAGGCTTTTCAGCTGGAGGAAGGCCGCATATATCAGCAGCGCCGCCTGAAATACGAACATGAGTATAAAGAAGGGGTGTTCCGGCTCCGCCCAGCAAAAGCCGCTTATGTCCCGGCAGGCCAGGTATATGTCCCCCAGCCTTTGGGCAAAGCCGGGGGCGGCGGTGTCAAAAATGCTGTATTGGTGTACATCAAAGAGCCTGATGGCCAGTATTCCCGCCAGGTTGGCCCCGGCGTAGGCCAGGGAGCGGAATATGCCCATTCTGTTTTCCCGCCAGGGGAAGCGTCCCTCTCTTATCCTGCCCACAGCCAGAACCAGAGCCTGGAAGGCCAGAATGGGCAGCGTCATTATGCAGGTCTGTCTCAGGCTCTGCATCCCCGTGGCAAAGCACAGCAGCAGCGATAGAGCCAGGGTCCCTCGCCGTGGAGCCGGGTCTCTCAGGGCGCGCACATAGTCTCCCAGCACCACAAACAGAGTTATTATATAGCAGGCGTAATAGCTGCACATTATAAACAGCAGCTGCCCCTGCTCCTGATTCACCAGCTTTTCCCCAAATACGCAGGACACCAGCATAAGCAGCCCGGCCCACAGGCTCAGCCGCCTTTTTACAAAGGGCCTAAGCATCCACAAAAAGCTCAGCACGATGAGCAGGGACATCGCCGTGGTGGCCAGAGCCATGGACAGGTTCTGGCTGCCTGTCAGGCCGTAGAACAGGGCGGAGACTACCGGCGTGGCTATCACATAGAGCTGGTTGCCGAAGACATAGGCAAAGGGGAAAAGGGTCTTGCCCTCCCACATCAGCCTTGCCACCAGCGTGTCGGCATACATGTCCGGCTCGCAGAAGCGTGCGAAGCATTTGAAATTGATGACTGCAAAAACCGCAAAGAAACACAGGATAACCCCAATGGTCAGCCCTGTCAGCAGCTCTTCTTTTTTTGGACCTCTGTGGCGGAAAATCATAGGCCGTCTCCTGAGAAAAATAAACTAATTAATGTTATCCCAAATTCCCGGAAAAGTCAACCTGGCTCTCCCCCGGCCTTGACAGTGCCGGGGCTTTCACGTATACTTCCCTTGATAAAATATACTTTGAAACGGAGTCAAACATGTTATCTGTCAACGATCTTTCCATGCAGTTCGGTTCCTCGGTACTGTTTTCCCATGTGGATCTGCAATTTACCCCCGGCAACTGCTACGGCATCATAGGCGCCAACGGCGCAGGAAAGTCCACTTTTATAAAGATACTCTCCGGGGAACTGGAGCCCAGCTCCGGCAGCGTCAGCCTGGCCCCCAAAAAGCGCATGTCGGTGCTGAAGCAAAACCAGAACATGTATGACGCTTTTCCTGTGCTGGACACCGTCATCATGGGCAATCAGCGCCTTTACGACTGCGGCAAAGAGAAGGACGCCATATACGAAAAGCCGGACTTTACCGATGAGGACGGCATCCGGGCCGCCGAGCTGGAGGAGGAGTTTGCGGAGCTGGGCGGCTGGGAGGCCGAGAGCGATGCCGGGCGCATACTCCAGGGCCTGGGCGTGGATGTGAGCCTGCACCAGACTCTCATGGCAGACATGGACCCGAGGCTGAAGGTGAAGGTGCTGCTGGCCCAGGCCCTCTTCGGCCACCCGGACGTGGTGCTGCTGGACGAGCCCACCAACAACCTGGACCTGGCCTCGGTGGTGTGGCTGGAGGATTTCCTCATGGACTACGAGGGCACGGTGCTGGTGGTGAGCCATGACCGCTATTTCCTTAACAATGTTTGCACCCACATCGTGGATATAGATTACGGCAAGATAAAGATGTATGTGGGCAACTACGACTTCTGGTACGAGTCCAGCCAGCTGGTGCAGAAGCTGATAAAGGACCAGAACAAGAAGGCCGAGCAGAAGATACAGGAACTCCAAAGCTTCATAGCCCGCTTTTCCGCCAACAAATCCAAGTCCCGCCAGGCCACATCCCGGCGCAAGCTGCTGGAAAAAATCACCGTGGAGGAGCTGCCCGCCTCCGGCCGCCGCTACCCCTGGGTGGGCTTCAAGGCAGAGCGGGAGCCGGGGAAGGACCGGCTCTTCGTCACGGAAATAAGCAAGACTGTGGACGGGGTCAAGCTTCTCAATAATGTGAGCTTCATCGTGGGCAAGGAGGATAAAATCGCCATAGTGGGCAAGAACGAGCTGGCCGTCACCATGCTCTACAAGATACTCATGGGTCAGGAGGAGCCGGACAGCGGCAGCGTCAAGTGGGGAGCCTCCATCTCCACCGCCTATTTTCCCAAGGACCACAACAGCTACTTTGAAAACTGCGACTTTGACCTTATCGAGTGGATGCGCCAATTCTCCCAGGACAAGCGGGAGAGCTACCTGCGCACCTTTCTGGGCCGCATGCTCTTCTCCGGGGACGATGTTTACAAGCAGGTGAAGGTCCTCTCCGGCGGCGAGAAGGTGCGCTGCATGCTCAGCCGCATGATGCTCTCCGGGGCCAACTTCCTGGTGCTGGACCAGCCCACCAACCATCTGGACCTGGAGAGCATAGCCGCTCTCAACAACGGTCTGGAGGCTTTCAAATACAATATCATCTTCTCCTGTCACGACCACCAGCTGACCCAGACCGTAGCCAACCGCATCATAGAGATAACCGAGGATGGCATCATCGACCGCCAGTGTACCTACGACGAATACATGAACATCAGCCAGCTGGAGAGCCCCAGGAGCTGAGACGCCGTCTCCGTTCTCATTTCCACTCCTTTCCCAGGACTTGATTTTTGAAAAGGGAGAAACGCTTATGAAGATTGCAAAAAATACCTGCCGTGTGGCTCTGGTACAGGCCGAGCCGGCGCTTTTTGACAAGGCCGCCTGCGTGAAAAAGGCTCTGGACTATATAGGCCGCTCCGCCGCCCAAGGGGCGGAGCTCATAGTCTTTCCCGAGCTCTTCATCCCCGGCTATCCCATAGGCATGAACTTCGGCTTCAGCGTGGGCAAGCGGACCCCGGCGGGCCGGGCGGACTGGAAGCGTTACTACGACGCCTCCATGTCCGAGGGGGACGAGGACTTTATGGCCCTGTCCCAGGCGGCGGCAAAGGCCAAGGCCTATGTGAGCCTGGGCTTTTCCCAGCAGGACGAGCTCAGCGGCACCCTATACAACAGCAATGTCATCTTCAGCCCCGACGGCGCTTGGAAGATACACCGGAAGCTAAAGCCCACCGGCTCCGAGCGAGTGGTTTGGGGGGACGCCAACCGGGATTACTTCCCCGTCACCTCCACCCCCTGGGGGCCTATAGGCAGTCTCATCTGCTGGGAGAGCTATATGCCTCTGGCAAGAGTAGCCCTGTATCAAAAGGGCATTACCATCTATATCTCCCCCAACACCAACGACAATCCCGAGTGGCAGGCCACCATCCGGCACATTGCCATAGAAGGTAAATGCTTTTTTATAAACGCCGACATGCTGGTGAGGAAGTCCTCCTATCCCTCCGACCTGGAGACTGCGGAGGATCTGGAGAAGCTCCCCGACCTGGTGTGCCGGGGCGGCAGCTGTATCATCGACCCCTTCGGCCACTATCTGACGGAGCCCGTCTGGGACCGGGAGGAGCTTATCCTGGCAGACCTGGACATGGGCCTGGCCGTCTCCTGTAAAATGGAGCACGACGCCATAGGCCACTATGCCCGGCCGGACGTGCTGGAGCTAATAGTCCATGAATGAGCTGAAAGCAGACGAATATGCAAAAACCGTGTCCGTTGTTTTGGACACGGTTTTTTATAGCATGTTTCTGAATTCTCAGCCGATTTTAAAGGTCTCTATAGCCAGCTTCAAGATTGCGTCGGCATCCTCGCTGGCGCCATACAGAGCCGTGGAGCTGAACACCGCCACGTCTCCGGAATCCAGATTTTCTCCGTAGTAGGCGCAGATGACCAGGCCGCCGGCCTCCTCATCGTTATAGGTGTAATAGAAATAGTAAATGTCCCTGTCGCCGTAGGGGATATTCTCCGGCTCACCGGGAGCAGTGTCTATAGAACCCTCCAGCTCTATCTGCACCCCTGAGGCAATCTCTTTCAGATAGTCCACAGCATTGGTCTGGGGGATGATGGACACAGAGCAGAAGGGCAGCTCGGCGTCGCCCCCGGCGTAGACCATGGCATTGTCGGCAGGATTGGACAGAGCGATATACTTCTGGTCATACTGGAAGCTGAAGCCCTTGCTCATGCTGGTAAAGGTCAAAAGCCCTTCTGCATTGGCAGTAGGCACCGGCGTGGCGGAGGGCAGCAGATTCTCCGGGCTGGGGCTGGCCGGGGCCTCGCTTTGGACGGCATCCAGGGAGACGTCGGCAACCGGGGTCTCCGTCGGAGCCGGAGCCTCTTCCTTGCCGCAGGCGGCCAGGCTGAAGACCATGAGCGCAGCCAGCATCAATGCGGCTATGATAAACAGACGGCGTATATTTTTTTTCATCATATCCACCTCACAAGTCGGATTTGTGTATTTTATGGGTCTATACAGATAAATATAATATACTACCCAAGGCGATTTGTCAAATTTTGCCCCTCTGCAAGCCGAAGGGGATTATTAATAATTCTTAAATTATGGCGGTTTAACGGGGGATCTAGTTGACATTTGTAGACCGCAATGTTATCCTATGCTCAGATGACGTACGTAGTCTTTCAGGCCATGAAGTGCACCGTGGCCTGAGAAAAGGTGTTTTAAGGAGGGGGCTTTTATGGAACATCTGGCCGAAAGGATAAGCGACAGCGAGCTGGAGGTGATGCGCCTGCTATGGGAGGCGGGGAGGCCCCTGCCCATAAGCGATATACGCATAGCTCTCCATCAGCGGAAGGGCTGGGAGCCCACTACGGTAAAGACCCTGGTTAACCGGCTGCTGAGCAAGGGGGTCCTCTCTCAGGAGAAGCAGAAGGTTTTCTATTACCGGCCCCTGGTGAGTCAGGATGAGTATAAGCGCTGGGCCACCAACCGGCTTATAGACAAGCTGTACCGGGGCAGCGCCAGGAATTTAGTGGCGGCCCTGGTGGATTCCGCCAGTCTCAGCCAGGGAGACATCCAGGAGCTTAGGGATTTCTTCAGAATGGAGGATGAGGAATGAGCGGTATACTGCAGCTGGTACTTTCCCTGTCTCTAGGCGGCAGCCTGCTGGCCCTGCTGGTGTTGGGGATGCGGCTGCTCCTGGGGCGCAGGCTGCCCAGCATTTTCTACTACTATGCCTGGCTGTTGGTGCTGCTGCGTCTTGTCCTGCCCCTGCCTGGCTTTCTTGGACCGGGCCGGGAGAGCGTGGAGCCTCCCGCCCCCCCCCCCACGGGTCCATACAGTCCCGCCCCATCTCAAAACGGCAGTGCCAGGACAGTCAGGTCAGGGGAGCTGCCTATGGCCTCCGGCGTCATGGATGACGGCGGCGTCCCGGAATATTCCCTGCCTGAAGAGAACCCAAGCCCCGCCCCGGAAGTCTCCTATACCCCCGCCGTCCAGCGCCGTCCCATGCTGCCCTCCCTGGCAGCTCTGGGGGAGGAGCTCTTTGATCTTATAGGTCCACTCCTGGGCAGCTCCGCTTTCTGGCTCCGGCTTTGGGCGGCAGGGGCTGCCGGCAGTCTGGCCTGGTATTTGGGCAGCTATCTGGTTTTCAGCCGCAGCCTGCGACGGAGCCTGCGGCGGGCCTCTCTTTTCGAGCGGCGGCAGTTCAGTCAGGCGGGAGCCCCCCGGCGGCTGAAGCTCTGCCGCAGCGAGGCCGTCAGCACCCCCATACTTTTAGGGCTGCTTCACCCGGTGCTGGTGCTGCCTCAGAGGGATTACTCCCCCCAGATGCTCAACAACATTTTTCTCCATGAACTGACCCACTACCGCCGGGGCGATTTGATATTCAAGTGGTTTGCGGTGTTTGTATCCGCCTTCCACTGGTTCAATCCTATTGTACATATAGTTCGCCGTGAGCTGGACCGGGCCTGTGAAATGAGCTGTGACGAGAAGCTGCTGCGCCATATGGACAACAGCGGTAAGCGCAGCTATGGAGAGACTTTGCTCTCTCTGGCCGCCACAGGTTCCATCTCCCGGCGTCTGGTGGCCACCAGCTTTGCCACCGAGAAACGGAATCTGAAAGAAAGGTTGGAACAGATAATGAAATATAAACCCATG
>CALXGF010000140.1 GCA_944387735.1 uncultured Oscillospiraceae bacterium | reverse complement strand
GCCAGGTCCTTTATGGCCTGCTCCGGGTCGGTGGTGCTTATCATATTGTGGCCCATGGTGGAGTCCATGTTCAGCACGATATTGATGCCCCAGCAGTTCTGTATCCAGGTGGGGAAGTCGGTATAGTACACGGCAGAGGGGCCCCACAGGAAGGCCCGGTGGCGGGTCTTGCCGGAGAAGGGCTGGTACTTCTCCTCATAGGCCTTGCGCATGAGGGCAATGACCTTCCGGTCGGTCTTGGTGAAGTAGTCCTCCTGGCCGTTTACGGAGGCCCAGGAGTAGAGGCGGTACAGAGTCTCGGCGATGCCCACCAAAGCGGAATAGGGGGTCTTGAAGTAATCCCACTTCTCCAGCTCTATGGTGTTCTGCTCGTTCATGTGCTTTGCCCGCTCAAAGAGGGCGTTCCAGTCGTACTTCACGCCGTACTCCTTCTCTATGAAGGCTATGGCGTTTTTCAGCTCCTGGGTGGAATAGGGGTGGGCGCCGGGCTCGTTGTGTATCATGGCCATGGTCACCGGCTGGTAGGGCAGGTTCACCCGGCGGCGCTGGAACATGGAGGTGGCCTCAGAGGCGTTGCAGGGCATATTGGTGGACAAAAAGCCCTTGCCGAAGATGGGGAAGGCGTCGTCTATGGTGACGCCGGTCTCGGCGGCGCAGCGGGAACACACGTCCGCAGGCAGGCCGTAGGACTCCGCCACGTCGATATAGTAGGGCTCGATGTGCTGGTCTATATCGCAGATTATGAACTCCGGCAGGGTCTGGAGAGGAATGGGTATCAGGTCCTTGAAGCCCGCCATGAACAGGGGCGGCAGCACCTCGTCCATAGGTACCATCCTGTCGGTGAGCGGCCCGCCCCCGAAGCGCCGGTCATTGGCCAGCACCAGGGCGATTTTCTTGGTGAGGCTCTGGACTATGGCGTGCATGTTCATGTGGGCTATACGCAGCTCGTATCCCCGGAAGCCCTCAAAGAGCCGGTCAATGAACATGAAGGTGCCCAGATAGGAGCCCATCCAGCGGTACTCCCAAAAGCCCCTCATGCACTTCACCGGGGCGGAGGCTATCATTTGCCCCATGCTCATCAGGTTATAGAGCCACTGGGTGTAGTCATAAAAGGTGTCCTTCACCCCTCGCCACTCCCTGTATTTTGCCACGCCGGTCTTGTCGTAGTAGCGGGAGCGCAGGCCGCCTGTGCCGTGCTCCGACTGCCATAATGGGTCGAAGCGCTCCAACTTCTTGTCAACGGCTTTTATCAGTTTATCGGTAAGTTTCATATCACTTGCCTCCCTGAATACTCTTGATTTCCAGAGATTCTATGAATGCCTGGAAGCGGGTGCGCAGCTGGCCCACGGCGCCCAGAGCATATTCCTTTTCAATGGTGCAGCAGGGGATGTGCAGCTCATTGGTGAAGATATGGTTGGCCAGCACCTTCTCATAGCTCCAAAACTCGCAGAACTTCATGTTCTCATAGATTACGCCGTCGGCCTTAAAGTCTTTCACCAGGCGCAGCACCTCGCTGTGACGCTGGTCTATCTTGTCTCCGTCCATGAATCTGGCGCACTGGTTCCACTGGAGATAGTGGCGGCAGATGGCGTCAAAGGCGCTCTCACCGGGAAGTATCTCTATCTGTTCCCGGCCGGGGAAGCTGCCGAAGCAGTAGCGGTCTGCAACCACCATGGCGCCGCAGCTCTCTATAAGCTTGGTGAAGTCCGGGTCGTCTATCTCCGAACCCACCAGAGCCACTCTGGCCCGGAAGGGGAACTTGGGCTCCGGCTCCCTTGTCTTCAGCTCCTCCAGAGTCTCCTCCAGGTAGGGCTTTATGAGATAATGGGGACAGACCTGGCTCACCAGCTGTATCACATGGAATTCATAGCCGGTGATGGGGGGATTGTCCAGCTTCCGGAGATCGCCCATTTCAGTGATGAGGCGGGATATCTCGTTGTGGTCCTCTATGGCCTTGAGCATTGCCTCGTCGGACACGTCCACTCCCAGCTCGTCCCTCAGCTTGTCCACCACCTTCAGCTTCAGCTGAGCCTTATAATAGTTAAGGTTGTTCTCGTCCCCCTTCATGGGAGGGTCGATGATGGTGGAGAAAAACTTCTCGTTCTTCACGGGATGGATGAGTACGAAGTGCTCCTCCATGCGCTCCATGGCTGCGCAGCCCTCGGCCCCGAACAGGGCCTCCAGATAGTTGTAGCCCCCCTCAATGGCCCGCTCCAGGATGGAGCGCACATAGGGACAGTTTCTGGTGGTCATGTAGTAGCTGGCTATGTCGGTGGAAACACAGCGGGGAGCCCTTAAACGGCTGGAAAAACAGCCCGGCAGATTCAGCAGAGTCTCCGGTATGTAGTAGCAGTTATAGCCCAGGGCATGCTTGCCCTCCGCCACAGCCTTGGTGACCATCTCGTTATGCGCATCCTGAAGCAGATTCTCAAAATAAATAAGATGCTTTAGGTCTTTCAAGCGCTACACCTCTCTTGTCATTCTAAATTCCGTGTGCAAAATGCACAGAGCGCATTTTGCAATCTGATAAAATGTTAGCACATTATTCCCTCTGCTTCAAGGAACTATCGACCAAACGGTCAAAAAAGCTGGTTCTGTATCTGTTTTGTAAATTTTGTTGAATATTTCCTTTCAATTTTTCTTGCACCTTTAGTCCAAACATGATAAGCTAATGGTGTATATATTACAGTGTGCGGATATTCTGCAAAAAAACAAAGGAGCGTGATTATCATGGTCAGTTTAATCATGGGGCTGAAAGGGTCCGGCAAGACGAAAAAGCTGGTGGACATGGTCCGCCAGGCTGTCAATAATTGTCACGGCGATGTAGTCTGCATTGAGAAGGAGCGCAAGCTAACCTACGACATTCCCTATCAGGCCCGGCTTATAGATGCCGGCTTCTACGACATCGGCAGTTATGAATTTCTCAAGGGGCTCATCTGCGGCATTCACGCCGGCAATTACGATATAACCCATTTCTTTATTGATAACTTTTACAAGATGGTGGGGGATAAGTCCCCTGAAGCTCTGTGCGTCTTTGTGGCTTGGCTGGACAGGTTTGCCGCCAGCGAGAACATAGATTTTGTCATAAGCATCTCTGCCGACCCTGAGACCGTGCCGGAGGAGCTGAAAAAGTACATCATCTGATTAAGATATATACATAAAATACTGAGGCCGGCCCTTCCACAGGTCGCCTCAGTATTTTTATTCTATCTCCCTGTACATGGCCGGGGCGTCCGCCTTGGATACGGTCTCGCTCACCTGGGTGACCTCCACCTTCAAGACCCGCTGGCCGAAGCTTATCTCTATCAGATCGCCCACCTTTACCTGGTAGCTGGCCTTGACCTGCCGTCCGTTGACGCTGACCCGCTCCCCGTCGCAGGCCTGGTTTGCCACGCTGCGGCGCTTTATCAGCCGGGATACCTTCAGATATTTGTCTAGTCTCATGGCTTATCTCCCTTGTCCCTTTACCTGTATCTAAAAACGGCCGTCTTAAAGACGGCCGTTTTCATATCGCATTGCGGATTACTTTGCAACAGCATCCTTGAGAGCCTTGCCGGCCTTGAAACCGGGAACGCGGCTGGCGGGGATCTGTATCTCTTCCTTGGTCTTGGGGTTGCGGCCGATACGGGCGCCCCGCTCCTTGGTCTCACACGCGCCGAAGCCCACCAACTGGACCTTGTCGCCTGCAACCAGGGCCTCGGTTATGGCGTCGAAGGCGGCGTTGACTGCCTTCTCGCTGTCCTTCTTGGAAATACCGGCCTTCTCAGCTACGGCTGCAACCAGATCTGCCTTATTCATAGTTAAAAACCTCCTGAATGTATTGTGCGGCCATTACCGCATTTATGATGAGTCTGCCCGAAAATGAAGCAGAATACTCATTATCTTTCGGCCTCGGAAAAGGCAACGCATAGAATCTACCATATTTCCGGCAGTTAATCAAGTCTTATTTGTATAAATTCAGATTTTTTTAGCGCATATGCAGTATTTTTGCGATTTTTGCTCCGCCGGGTATGAGGCTCATGTCCTCCTTGGTAATGACTCTCATAGCTATAACGCTGACTGCGTAGACCAGCACCGCCGCAGCTATGGACAGGGCCATAGACAGCAGCATCCCGAAATAGGACCCTGCGTCATAGAAGCGCCAGGCCAGGCCGTATACAGCCCAGGCCGTCGCCGCCATCAGGAGGCCGGCAGCCATTGGGCCGGCAAAGACCTTCAAAGCCTTGGGCTTCTCTTTAAGCGTCACGCACATGAATACAAAGTCCAGCGCCGCCATGAACAGATAGCTCACCAGGGTGCCCACAGGGGCGCCGTAGATGTTTATGCTGCGCTGGGCCACCAGGAACCAGTTCACCACTATCTTGATTATTCCGCCGCTGATAAGAGTTATCATGGTCAGCTTCTCCTTGCCTGAAGCCTGGAGAATGGCGTTTTCCATCAGCACCAGGCACACGAAGAAGGAGGCGATGCCCATGACGCTGAGCAGGCCGGGACCCGCCTCGTTGCTGTTGGGATAGAGGATATTCATTATGGGATAGCTCAGTACCGCCAGGCCCAGGCCCATGGGCAGGGCTATGGCGGAGGAAATGCGCATAGAGTCCTCGGCGGTCTTCATTGCCTCGGCTCTCTTGCCCCTGGCTATGGCGGAGGAGATGGCCGGAACTATGGAGATAGTAAGGGGAGTTATAAAGGCTGCGGGGAGATTGAACAGGGTCTGGGCCTTGCCGTAAACTCCGTAGAGCACCTTGGCCTCCACATAGCTGAAGCCTGCGGCGGTCTGGAGCCGGTTCATGCAGAGCTTGGAGTCCACAGAGTTGAGCAGAGCCATAATGCAGGCGCCAAAGGCTATGGGTATGCCGATGGTGAGGATATTTTTCACTATGGTCAGGGCGCCGTCCACCTCGTCGTCATCCTCAGGAATATCGTTAGGAGCCCGGCCCCCGGTATAGGAGGCGGAGAGCAGGTCGTAATTACGCCGCTTGTAGATTATCATGTAGCCCAGGGACACTACCGAGCCGATGGACACGCCGAAGATCGCTCCGGCAGAGGCGGCAGGCAGGCCCAGGCCCATATTCATGATGACCGCCGCCAGGATAAGGCCAGAGATAACCTTGAAAAGTACCTCCAGCACCTCGTCCACTGTGGTAGGCAGCATGTTGCCGTTGCCCTGGCAATATCCCCTGTAGGCTGATACCAGGCACACCAGCAGTATGGAGGGGGCCATGGCCCTTATGCTGGGGGCTGCATCCGGATTCTCCAGGTAATTGTCCGCCAGCCAGTTGGGGAAGAGATAGAGGATAAGGGCAAAGACGGTGCCTATGACGAAGAAGGTCAGCAGCGCCACCCGGAAGGTCTTCTCCTCCTGCTTGGCCCGGCCGTTGGCGTCCGCCTCCGCCACCAGACGGGACAGGGCCACAGGCAGGCCCGCCGTGGCCAGGGTGAAGAACACGTAATAGATATTGTAGGCGCTGGTGAACATGGAGAAGCCCTCGTCCCCCAGTATGTTCCCCAGAGGTATCTTATATATGAAGCCCAGTATCTTCATTATCACGACGCCTACAGTGAGTATGGCGGCGCCGTGCATATAGTTTTGACCTTTGACCTTTGACATTGCAGTCCTCCTGGGAAGATATTCCGCCGGGCGGCAGAGCCGCCGGTCTGTCCGGCGGCTCTGCGCGGCTGATGTTATGGTATTCTAGCACCCGGCTGCGCAGAAATCAAGGGAAGGGACTCAGTCCCTGATACCCAGGATATGCCTTGCCACGTGCACGCCGCTGGCAGAGGCGTGGGACAGGGAGTGGGTGACGCCGGAGCAGTCTCCGATGACGAAAAGGCCGGGGCTGCTGGTCTCCAGATTGTTGTCTATCTCCACTTCCATATTATAGAACTTCACCTCTACGCCGTAGAGGAGAGTGTCGTCGTTGGCGGTACCCGGAGCGATCTTGTCCAGGGCGTAGATCATCTCGATAATACCGTCCAGGATACGCTTTGGGATCACCAGGCTCAGATCGCCGGGGGTGGCGGAGAGGGTGGGGGTGACAAAGCTCTCCTCAATGCGCCGCACGGTGCTGCGCCGGCCTCTCACCAGATCGCCGAAGCGTTGGACCATGACGCCGCCGCCCAGCATATTGGACAGGCGGGCTATGCTCTCGCCGTAGCCGTTGGAGTCCTTGAAGGGCTCGGACAGATGTTTGGACACCAGCAGGGCAAAGTTGGTGTTCTCGGTGTGCTTGCTCTTGTCCTCATAGCTGTGGCCGTTGACGGTGACTATGCCGTTGGTGTTCTCGTTGACCA
>CALXGF010000139.1 GCA_944387735.1 uncultured Oscillospiraceae bacterium | reverse complement strand
TATGTATTCGGTCCTGTTCATCATTTGTTTCCCTCCCTGGTGTAGTTCAGCAATCCCCCGGCCTTTAGAATCTCCTGCTGCCGCCGGGTAAAGGAGCAGAGCAGCTTTATCTCTCCGGCCTTGGAGCGAAGACGCATCTCACCGGTCTCCAGGCCCTCCAGCGCTCCGCTGAGTTCAAGTTCTTCCCCCTGCTCCAGCCGCTCGTAGTCCTCCGGGTCGCTAAAAGTCAGGGGAAGTATCCCCGCATTTATCAGATTGGCCTGGTGTATCCGGGCAAAGCTCTTTGCAACCACGGCTCTCACTCCCAGATACAGGGGCACCAGGGCGGCGTGCTCTCTGGATGAACCCTGGCCGTAATTTGCTCCGGCCACTATGATGCTCTGTCCCGCCTCCAGCGCCCGCCTCGAGAAGCTCTCGTCGCAAACTGCAAAGCAGAACTGGGCCAGCTTGGGGATATTGGAGCGATAGGGCAGGATTTTTGCCCCGGCGGGCATGATATGGTCGGTGGTGATGTTGTCCCCCACCTTTAACGTCAGCCGGGCTTTCAGTTTATCGCTAAGCAGTCTGCTCTCCGGTATAGGTCGGATATTCGGCCCCCGGAGCACCTCCAGCTCTCCGGCCTTGTCCGCCGGAGCCGGGGGAAGCAGAGCGCTGTCATCCACCTTGAAAGCGGTGGGCATGTTTACATTCAGGCTCTCCAGTCCCAGCTCTCTGGGGTCGGTGATCTCCCCGGTGATGGCGGCGGCCACGGCGGTCTCCGGGGAGACCAGGTATACCTTGGCGTCGGCGGTGCCGCTGCGGCCCTGGAAATTCCGGTTAAAGGTACGCAGGCTCACGCCTCCGGAGTTAGGGGAGAAGCCCATGCCTATGCAGGGGCCGCAGGCGCACTCCAGGAGCCTGGCTCCGGAGGAGAGGATATCCGACAAGGCCCCGCAGTCTGAGAGCATGGTGAGTACCTGGCGTGAACCCGGGGAGACGGACATGGATACATTGGGACTCACCTGCCTGCCCTTAAGCATAGCCGCCGCCTTAAGCATGTCGTACAGGGAGGAATTTGTGCAGGAGCCTATGCACACCTGGTCCACCTTTGTGCCCTTCAGGCTCTTTACAGTCACCACATTGTCGGGCATGTGCGGGCAGGCAATAAGCGGTTCCAGAGCGGACAGGTCTATCTCTATCACCTGCTCATATTCTGCGTCGGCGTCGGCGTGGAGCCGGCGGAAATCCCTCTCCCGGCCCTGGGCCTTCAGGAAGGCCAGAGTCATCTCGTCGGAGGGAAAGATGGAGCTGGTGGCCCCCAGTTCTGCACCCATATTGCTTATGGTGGCTCTCTCCGGCACGGTGAGGCTCTTTACTCCCTCGCCTCCCCACTCGATTATTCTGCCCACGCCTCCCTTTACGGAGAGGATGCGCAATATCTCCAGGCTGATGTCTTTGGCGGTGACAAAGGGCCGGAGAGCTCCCTTTAATTCTACCTTAATAACCTTGGGCATGGTTATATAATAGGCTCCGCCGCCCATGGCCACGGCCACGTCCAGGCCGCCGGCTCCGAAAGCCAGCATACCCAGGCCCCCGGCCGTTGGGGTGTGGCTGTCGGAGCCTATGAGGGTCTTGCCCGGCGCTCCAAAGCGCTCCAGATGCACCTGGTGGCAGATGCCGTTGCCTGGGCGGGAGAACCAAATCCCATGCTTTTTGGCCACGGTCTGAATATAGCGGTGGTCGTCGGCATTTTCAAAGCCGGACTGGAGGGTGTTGTGGTCGATATAGGCTACGGACAGCTCCGTCTTCACCCTGTCAATGCCCATGGCCTCGAACTCCAGATAGGCCATAGTTCCGGTGGCATCCTGGGTAAGGGTCTGGTCAATTCTCAACGCCGCTTCTTCCCCCGGTGTCATACTGCCGGACACCAGATGTTCCTTGATTATCTTCTCCGCAAGGTTGTATCCCATATCTCACATCTCCATTTCCGTCATGCTGTCCCGTGCGTTTATCAGATGCTGCAATGTAGCTTTTTCCGCTTCGTCCCCATCGTGGGCTTTTAAAGCCAAATATATGGCGCGATGCTCTTCAAGGGACCGAATAGCCCGGCTGTGCTTGCTCACCGAGGCGCTGCGGTATTTCATTATTTTTTTATGCAGGGCGCTGAGGGTCTCATGGAAAGCCCGGCTGCCGCTGCTCTCGTAGAGCAGCTCATGGAAACGGCTGTCCATATCCCGTATCTGTTCGGCGCTGTCCCCTTCAGGTCTATCTATATAGAAGCCCTGGAGATCCAGGGTCTCCTCCATCTGTTTGAGCTGGTTGTCGCTGATATTTGCGGCAGCCCGGCGGGCGGCCAGGCCCTCTATGTGTAAACGTATCTCGTACATGTCCATCATATCCTCTCTGGATATGCCAACAACCACCATCCCACGGCCCGTCTCCTTCAGGATGTTCTCCTGTTCCAGACGGCGTACGGCCTCTCTTATAGGAGTGCGGCTCACCCCCAGCTCCGAGGACAGGCGCAGCTCGCTGAGCACCTCTCCCCGCTGATATTTGCCGGTAAGTATATCCCTCTCCAGTTGTTCGAATATCTGGTCGGCTATGGATATCGTCTTGTGTTCTCTCATCTCCGGCTTCTCCTTTCTTCAGCTCTGGGGCTTGAGTTCCCCGGCTGAGAGTTCATATATTTTCTCCTCCAGCTCCTCGGTGGAGAGGCTGGCGGTCCTGCCCCCTTCATACTCCGCATCTACCCAGTCTTTTAGAGCCTGGACCAGAGGGGAGCGCTTATCCATTCTATCCTCTCCCCGGAGGAAATAGTTCTGGTTTATCCAGTAGGCTATGCCCGCAAGGCCGGAGTTCTTGTTTACCGCTACCTTTGCCGGACGCTTAAGAAGCTTTTCCGTGTCAAAGATATTGTATATCTCCTCATCCTTCAAAAGCCCGTCGGCATGGATGCCCGCTCTGGTTTCATTGAACTTTCTGCCTACAAATGGCGTCATCGGGGGTATGTTGTATCCTATCTCCTTGCGGAAATATTCGGCTATGTCAGTTATCACCGTGGGGTCCATACCGTCCATAGAGCCTCTGAGAGAGGCATATTCAAAGACCATGGCCTCCAGGGGCACGTTCCCCGTGCGCTCCCCTATGCCCAGCAGAGAGCAGTTGACGCCGCTGGCCCCGTAGAGCCAGGCGGTGGAGGCATTGGCCACGGCCTTGTAAAAGTCGTTGTGGCCATGCCACTCCAGATACTGGCTCTTAACATCGGAATACTGCTGCAAGCCGTAGATTATACCCGGCACGCTTCTGGGCAGAGCCACCTCGCTGTAGGGCACTCCGTAGCCCATGGTGTCGCAGGCCCGGATGCGCACGGGAATTTTGGCCTCACCGGACAGTTTCATAAGCTCATTTACAAAGGGTACCACAAAGCCGTAGAAATCAGCCCGGGTGATATCCTCCAGATGGCAGCGAGGCATGACCCCGGCGTCGAAGGCGTCCTTCACCGCAGCCAGGTAGTGCTCCATGGCCTGACGGCGGGTCATCTTCAGCTTCTTGAAGATGTGGTAATCGCTGCAGGAAACAAGAATACCCGTCTCCCTGATGCCCATGTCCTTAACCAGCCGGAAATCCTCCCGGTTGGCCCTTATCCAAGTAGTTATCTCCGGGAATTTAAGCCCCAGAGCCTGGCAGCGCTCCACCGCCTCCCGGTCCTTTTTGCTGTATATAAAAAACTCGGTCTGCCTTATGCGCCCATAGGGCCCTCCCAGCTTGTTCATAAGCTTGTAGAGCTCCACTATCTGGTCTGGAGTGTAAGGGTTCACCGACTGCTGCCCGTCCCGGAAGGAGGTGTCCGTTATCCAGATGTCGTCAGGCATGGACATGGGCACCCGCCGGTGGTTGAATGCTATCTTGGGTACTTCCTCGTAGCTGTACACATCCCGGTACAGTATGGGTTCCTTCACATCCTGCAGGGAATACTTATAGTCGTTTTCCTCCAGCAGATTGGTCTTGGGCGACAGTTCCAGCATATGCGATCTCTCCTTTCCCGCTTAGGGCATTGAGGCTAAGTTAGTGTATTTTTGGATAACTGTATACATATATACCACCATACGTTTCAGATGTCCAGCTTTATTTTTTATTTTTCCCAGCAACTTGTACAAGATAGGAGCGAGGCATTATGCATAAAGCAGCGAATATTCATTTTTAATCTGTATATACATGGGTATTATGCATATTATTTTAATTTGCTTCATGTATTATGGCTAAATATTCATTTTCTTGTTGACAAAGCCTCAAGCATACATTATAATCAGCCCATAACAAAAAAGACATGGAGGCATCCCTATGAATAAAGCTGACATAAAAAAAGTCGTCCTCGCCTATTCCGGAGGACTTGACACTTCCATAATAATCCCCTGGCTGAAAGAGAACTACAACAACTGCGAAGTTATCGCCGTCTACGGCAATGTGGGCCAGGCCGACGAGCTGGAGGGGCTGGAGGAAAAGGCCATAAAGACCGGGGCCTCCAAGCTCTACGTACTGGATCTCACCGATGAATATGTGAACGACTTCATCATCCCCACCATGAAAGCCGGCGCCGTTTATGAGGAGTACCTCCTGGGCACCAGCCACGCCCGCCCCTGCATAGCCAAGGGTCTGGTGGAGATAGCCAAGAAGGAAGGGGCCGACGCCATAGTCCACGGCTGCACCGGCAAGGGCAACGACCAGGTCCGCTTTGAGCTGGCCATCAAGCACTTTGCACCCAACATGCCCATCATCGCCCCCTGGCGTGAGTGGAGCATCAAATCCCGGGAGGAAGAGATAGAGTACGCCGAGGCCCACAAGGTGCCTTTGAAGATAAACCGGGAGACCAACTACTCCAAGGACAAAAACCTCTGGCATCTGTCCCACGAGGGCCTGGACCTGGAGGACACCGGCAACGAGCCCATGTATGAAAAGCCCGGCTTTTTGGAGATGGGCGTATCCCCCATCATGGCTCCCGATAAGCCCACCTACATCACCCTGGACTTTGAGCAGGGCATACCCGTGGCTCTGGACGGGGAGAAGATGAGCGCCAAGGACATCATCCTCAAGCTAAACGAGATAGGCGGGGCCAACGGCATCGGCATCATCGACATTGTGGAGAACCGTCTGGTGGGTATGAAGTGCCGGGGCGTATACGAAACTCCCGGCGGCACCATACTCTACAAGGCCCACAGCGTGCTGGAGAGCATCAGCTTGGATAAGCTCACTCTCCACGAAAAACAGAAGCTGTCCATCACCTTTGCGGAGCTGGTGTACAACGGCCAGTGGTTCACTCCTCTCCGGGAGGCTCTCAGCGCATTTGTTGACAAGACCCAGGAGAAGGTCACCGGTAAGGTGAAGCTGAAGCTCTACAAGGGCAACATGATAAACGCCGGGGTCTGGAGCCCCAATTCCCTCTACAGCGAGGAGATAGCCACCTTCGGCGAGAGCGACTACAACCAGAAGGACGCAGAGGGCTTTATAAACCTCTACGGTCTGCCCATCAAGGTCCAGGCTCTGGTGGACGGTAAGAAATAAAAAGTAGTTTATCCGGCGTGTACCCCACGCCGGATAAAGCGATACTATAGCGACACTTAAGGAGAACAGCAGTTATGGCGAAAATGTGGGTCGGACTTACCTCCGGAGTCACCGACAGCGTGGCGGACGATTTCAATTCCTCCATATCCTTTGACAGCCGCATGTACAAGCAGGACATCACCAGCAGCATAGCCCATGCGGCAATGCTGGCCTCCCGGGGAATTATCACTCAGCAGGATAAGGAGCAGCTCACGGAATGGCTGCTGTCCATCCTTGAAGACATAAACAGCGGCGCTCTTAAGATAGACCCCCTCAGCGAGGATATACACATGTTCGTAGAGCAGGAGCTCACCAAGCGCATAGGGGACACAGGCAAAAAACTCCACACTGCCCGCAGCCGCAACGACCAGGTGGCCCTGGATCTGAGGATGTACCTGAGGGACGAGATGGAGGAAGTGAAAAAGCTTCTTAAGGCTCTTGTCTCGGCCCTGTATCAGCAGGCCAAGGCCCACAAGAGCAGCATCATGCCCGGCTACACCCATCTCCAGCGGGCCCAGCCGGTGACCTTCGGCCACCATCTGCTGGCCTACTGTATGATGCTCATCCGGGATGCGGGCCGTTTTGATGACGCCCTGAAGCGCATGGATGTCTCCCCCATCGGCTGCTGCGCCCTGGCGGGCACCACCTACGACACCGACCGGGAGATGGAGGCCAAGGCCCTGGGCTTTTCCTCAGTGGCTCTCAACAGCATGGACGGCGTCTCCGACAGGGACTACTGTCTGGAGCTTATGAGCGCCATGTCCATACTTATGATGCACCTGTCCCGGCTCTCCGAGGAGCTGATACTCTGGTGCAGCTGGGAGTTCAAGTTCGTCACCCTCTCCGACGGCTACACCACCGGCTCCTCCATAATGCCCCAGAAGAAGAATCCGGACATGGCGGAGCTGATCCGTGGCAAGACCGGCCGGGTATACGGGGACCTGATGGGTCTGCTCACCACTTTGAAGGGCCTGCCCCTGGCCTACAACAAGGACATGCAGGAGGACAAGGAGTGTATCTTCGACGCCCTGGATACTGTGAAAGCCTGTCTCCAGGTGGCCGCCCCCATGATAGAGACCATGACCGTCCATGAGGACAACATGTTCTCCGCCGCCCAAAAGGGCTTTATCAACGCCACGGACCTGGCGGACTATCTGGTGAAGAAGGGCCTGCCCTTCCGCAGCGCCTATAAGATATCCGGGGAAATTGTGGCAAAATGTATGGCTGACGACCAGGTGCTGGAGACTCTGCCTCTGGAGGTCTACAAGACTTTCAGCCCCGTCTTTGACGAGGATCTCTACAGTGAGATAGATCTCCGCGCCTGTGTTGAAAAGCGCATCTCCCAGGGCGGCACCTCACTCCGCTCTGTGGAGATGCAGCTTGTGTACGTGGAGGAGTTTTTAAAAGATGACTAAGGTATTCATCGACGGCAGCGCCGGAACTACCGGGCTGCGCATCCATGAGCGGCTCTCCGGGAGAGGAGATATAGAGCTTATCTCCCTGCCTGAAGAGCTGAGGAAGGATCTGAAGGCCAGGGAAGAG
>CALXGF010000138.1 GCA_944387735.1 uncultured Oscillospiraceae bacterium | reverse complement strand
TGTTACGGGGGATGACTTTGGACGTCATATCGTTCGTAGCGACGTTTTCTCTTTTAGAGCAAACGTCACTTCTCACTCATTCTGTCGCAGCTCCTCTCAAACCCGGACCCGCTGACGCTGGGCTCCGGGTTTGTTTTTTGTGGTTCTCGCTTTGCGACCGCGCTTTCTATTTCTCGGGGAATAGAAAGCGCCATCCGCCCCGCTCCCTTGCTCCTCCTTTTCCAAATCGAACCCGTGCCATGCACTGGGCTTCGATTTGGGGTTACGTGGCTATAACTTTACTTTGCCGTTCTTATAAGCTGAGGTCAGATTTTGTGGCTTCAGCTTATTTTCATATCAGGAATATCACATTTGTCATCAGGACTATAGGACAAATTTCTGAACTCCTCAAAGCTTACATTGAACTGTATATCCAGCTCATAGTCCCTATGTACATGGATGGACTTCACGAAATATGCTATGAACATCTTCTTAGCCTCAAAGCTACAGCTGTCATAGACATCCGCCCAGGATCTGAGTCGGGACAGTTCTTCCTCCTCCTGGTCGGCTCCGCTCTGCATCAGGCTGTATTCCTCTTTTACCTGCCGGAGGGCTTCGGACAGTTCTCTCTCTTCCTCCCTGCCCTGCTCTATCAGCTCATTGAGCATATCTGCTGTAAATCGGCTCTCGCCCCGTATTACCCTCAGTATCTCGCTGCGATAGTCCTCCAGCTCCCGGCGCTTTGCCGCCAGCTGGCTGCTGCACAGGCTCATCCGGGCTTTTGTCAGCTCCAGCATCTTCTTGTGCTGGGCTGTCACTATATCTTCTCCCGGCTTTCCTTTTATCTTCTCCAGCTGAGAGCGGATCACCTGGTCCACAATGGTGTCCAGTTTCGGCACCCCATAGCCGGATTGTCCGTCACAGCTTTCAGGATGCCGCACCTTGTAGTGGCACTGATAGCGGGGCCGGGACACCCACTGTACACTGCCGTCAATACAGGTTTTCCTTTTCCCGCTGGTTGTCAGTGTGAGACAGTTCCCGCAGTGGCCGCAGTACACTTTTCCCACCAGAAGGGCGCTGCCCTTAAGGTTGAGGGGAATGTCCGAGTGCTGCTGCGTCCGGCTTTGCATTATGGTCTGGGCTCTGTCATAGGTGTCCCTGTCTATTATCCTAAGCTCCGGCACTTCCTCAGATATGGCGTCCCCGTTGTGGAGGACTCCGGTATAGATAGGGTTCTTTATCATACGGTTGATGGACGTGTTTGGAAAGTTGCTGCCATCCGCCCGGCATATCTTATTCTCACTGAGGTAACGGCTGAGACGTTGGGCACCGTAGCCCTCGTTTACATACTTATTGAAAATAAGCCTCACTATCTGGGATGCTTCCGGGGATAGCGTATAATCGAGTTTGCAAAAACAGATAGAAAATAGACAAGCCATTAGGGCTCCTGTAAAATGAGAGTTGACGAGACAATCACAATACAAAGGAGAACCCCTAATGGCTCGAAAGAATCATACCACAAATCTGACCAAATTGCTACTGCAATGCATGGCGCAGCCGGACCCTATGCTGAGCATGCCGGAATGGCTGCGCAGCCAACTCATGGAGGGCGAAGTCAGTCAGCAAATGGGGGCGGAAAAAGGGGAACATGCCAACAGCCGCAACGGGTATCCCTGTGGTTACCGGCCTCGGCAGCTGGATACACGGATGGGAAGCGTTACCGCAATAGCTGGATATGGAGCGCAGGGCGATCAGCCGTACTGCTCCGCCAAGTAGATGCTCACCTTGGATTGAAGCAGATCCACAGTCTCTTCCAGGCTCTTGTCCCCGGCAAGGTAGGGCCGGCAGGTCTCCATTATTATCTCCCGTATTGTGGTGTCAGCCCCGGTCTGAACATAGTGTGTGCGTTCCAGAAGATCAAAGAATTTTTCGCACTGTTCCCCGCTGAAATTCTGCCGATTGTATTCCTCTACCACCGACCGTATCACCGGCATACTTCCTATTTCACCGGCCACATTCCATTGTTGATTTTCTGAAAGCAGATACTTTATCACGCCCCAGGCAGCCGATTTGTTTTGGCTTCCGCCAGGTATTGCCATGGCAGCATGGTCAGCCATGGCGGTAAAAAAATAGTGCACGCCGTCTCCGCCATCGGGGTAGCCAACATAAGAGCAGGACCCCAGACGCTCAGTGAGATATTCCAGGCTCCCAGCGTTTGAGGTCTGAGCCACATAGAGCAAAAAATCATCCCCGGTGCTGTCCGGATTTGCCCGGATATTTCCGCAAAGCTCCAGCAAGGCTTTAAACTCCGGGCTGTCAAAGCTGCAGCTTGCAGTGTTCTTATCTACAAAAGAGCAGGCAGCCATCCAGGCCAGATTTTGCAAAGTGTCATAGCGCAGACTGCTTTCGTCTGACAGCTTATTATCAAATACGGACTGCACATCGTTGTTATCTCTTACTATCTGCTCACAGACAGAAACAGTCAGTCCACGTCCATCGCCAACCAGCGCTTCTTTGCCGGCCATAGTGAAGATCTGTGTTGCGCTGCAAAGTTGGGGAAGTTTGCCGTTTACACTCATTCCTTCCAAAAGTCCGGGGAGAAAATCTTTCCGGCAAAGTTCCGTATCACTGTCAAGATATGGATACAAATCGTCAAATTGACTACTGCCAATACTGAAGATTTGACAGAAAATCACGAGATCAAAAGCGCCATCGGCAAGTTCGGCATTAAATTTTGTCATGGAAACTTCATCGTTAAGGAAGAATTCCTGAGTCTCTATTGTGTAGGGGGAGTCGGCTCCCTTGGCTGCGGCCAGGTACCTCATAAGCGAGCCGTTGCTGCTTCGCGAAACCAGCCCAACCCTAACTCGGCCGCTCTCATGTTTTTCCACTACGCCTTGCCAGCTTAGCATAAGTTTTCCGTCCAAGGTGCAGGCAAAAGCTTTTTCTCCAATCTGGCAAGAGGGCCCGGCCACAGAGTTCACATTTCCTCCTTCATTCCAGCCCATAAGAAGTTCCTTCGTTGCGGCATCCAAGTCAACAGCGCAAATAAGGCCGTTTTGGTTTACAAGCAGCCTGCCGTCAAGGCTTTGGCATGAGCCACAGCTACCCTGAATCAGGCAGTTCCACAGCTCATCATAGGTCTCGGCCGGCTCCATAGCATATACATCCAAATCCATTAGCTGAAGACTTTCCGTGTCAAGAAGCTGATACTTGAACATCCTCGTCTCCAACGTAAACCCGCTGATGACTATGCCCTTATTGGTGAGCTGAACGCAAGTAGCCGGCATATCTAGCTGCAAGCTCTCAACCAATCCTACGCCCCATTCATATACAAAAGCCTGATTACTTTGGGCTATGAACAGCCTGCCGTTAGTCGCAGCGCAGAAGCTATCTACAGTTTTTTGACTCCATTCCGGGATCTCCATGGTACCTGTCAAGTTTCCGTCGCTGTCAAAGCCTAGGACGGCAAGGCTCAACGCCGCCCCCTCCCGGCTGTCTCCACAGAGAAGATAGAAACAGCCATCCCCAGCCGTGGACAAGGCATAGCTCAGGCAGTCTTCAAAAGGCAGCTCAAAACTGAGCTGCTGAAGCCGTCCTAGACATGGAGCGCCTTCCTCATCCAATGTATATGGCACAACACCCACTTCTTCCCGTGTCCCATCCGTCCAGAGAATGGCCAAACTCCGTCCAAGATTTATGACGGACTTAGCTGTTGCGTTCTCCGGGAGAACATGGGCCTCCTCCAGGAATACCGCCTCTACCCTTATCACCGGACTTGTATCCTCTGTGGGAACCGGCGTAGCCATTGCTGCGCTTGTCTCCTGTTCCGGCGCAGGAAGGTTTTGCTCCCCGGATGGAATCCGCTCCTGGGGCTGAGAGCTTCCTGCTTTCCCACAGGCGGTAAACAGAATACTCAGCAAAAGCATAAGAACACTGACAGTAATCCTTGAATTCTTTTTTCGTTTCTTCATAATGCGCCCCTCCATTGAAAGCAAGCTGATTTGTATTCGCAAGTCTTTCGTCGGTTTTGCTCTATATAGTGAAAGACGCATTTTTTATACCTATTTTGCAGAAATTTTCAATTATTAATCGGAAACTAAGCGCATTAACAGGGCCTTTTCATTGTATAAAATCAATATATAAAGCAGTACGTCGGTGTATACATTACCTAAATCAAAATTAACTTTTCAGAATCTTCAGGCTCTGGCTCTCTCCTTCTCTTTCCCCCGGCTTATAGTATCTCCGCACGTGCTGGAGGTACCGGGGATTGCCATGGCTTGGCCGTCATATACGGGAAGAAAAGAGCGGTAAAGCCCCATGATCCGGGGAAATCTATTCTATAATTTCCTCTTTCCGTGAACATAAGTTGAAAAGCCAAACGGCCGGAGCTAAACAGCTCCGACCTTTTGGCTTTTTATTAGTATTATTTTCTCCTTCGTTTCCCGGTATTCTCCGACCCTCTGACCTCTTCGTGGTAGAAGTAATCCACGATCACCGGATGGCCAGGCTGTGCCCGGCCGTATGGCAGTTCGTTGTCCACAAACGGACAGCCGTTTTCTTGGGCCAACTGCTCCGCACGCTCTTCCAGAGAGTGAAAATAGCTTCGATCTCCCTTATGGTAAATGGCATCGTAGAGAGAAACCAGGTGGGGATATTTTTGGGCAATGTAGTCCAGAATATCCTGCTTAAAGCCGCCTCGAAGATTTAAGTTCTCCAGCCAGACCAGATCACACTGATTTTTGACCCGCTGGAAAATTGCCTCAAGATCCGTAATGCCGGGGAATACCGGCGCAATAAAGCAGACGGTGCGGATGCCCGCATCGTAGACCTGCTTCATAGCGGACAATCTCCGCTCTATGCTCACCGCCTTGTCCATGTCCGCCCGGAATTTCTCGTCCAGCGTGTTGACGGACCAGGATACCGTCACCTTTTCCATCTCTTTGAGCAGGTCAATATCCCGCACTACCAGGTCGGACTTTGTGCAGATGAGAATCTCCGCCCCGCTGCCTTTCAGCTGCTTCAGCAGCTTGCGGGTATTTTGAAACTGCTCCTCCTGTGGGAGATATCCGTCGGTCACCGAGCCGATGACCACCCGCTGTCCCTGATACTTACGGGGATTTCGAATTTCCGGCCAGCGCTTCACATCCAGAAAGGTACCCCAGGGCTCCGTGTGGCCGGTAAAGCGCTTCATAAAAGAGGCATAGCAATACCTGCAGCCGTGGGTGCACCCCACATAAGGGTTTACCGAGTAGCCGCCCACCGGCAGGCTGGATTTGGTCATTATATTTTTTGTCTCCACATCCCGGATCAAGATGCCGTTTTCTATCATTTCCGCCATTTCCTCTGCTCCTCCAATACCTTGTGAAACGCTATGGGCAATTCCTGTATTATCTGCTCCTCTCCCATAATGGGAAGCAGGTCTTCCTTCATAAAGACCGGGATACCCAAATCATGGGCCTGATTTGTCAAGTTTCGCACCCACTCCGGTTTTGATACGGATTTTCCTTTTCGCCGTCCGGTTTCCGTGCCGATAACGACCCATTCTATTCCAGCCAGATTTACCTGGCCGATGTCATCGAACATAGGCTCAAATGTGACATGATAATGTCCGCCGTGAATATGCTCCCGCAGTGTCGTGATCCTGCTCTTTTCCTTACAGGAGGTAACGGTCACGCCGAACCAGGCGTTGTCCAGATGCGTGGAAAAGTCGATTTCCTCCGGCCGTTTGGTCAGGAACAGATACTGGTGCTGAAGGTTCTTCTCCATCTTGGCGAACACCTCGTCCCGCCAATCCGGTCTCCAAGCGGAAAAATCGCTCATACCAGTGAGCAGAAAAATCTGCGGCCGGGCTTTCTCCATCAGCCGCAGTTTTCCAGGAAAATATTCCGGCTTCTCAAAGTCGTCAATCATGTGAAACCGCCGTACATTGTTTCTGGCATAGCAATAACTGCAGCCGATAGAACAGCCGACGACCAGATTCATATTTTGAATCTGGGATTTGATGCACACCGCCATTGGAATCCCCCCAGTCGTTTTCTGCCTCAGCCTTCCACAGACCGGGTCAGGGGGTTGGGGGAGCTCAGCGCAGCGGCCTCCATAATGTTCAGTCCTTTCATAATTCAAAGCCTTGCTTTCTGGGGTTACTGTAATTGACAGACAGGTTTTTTATAGATATAATTATTATACTTAAAATAAAAAAAGCTTCAAGTACGCAGAAAATCTATACTTGGTACATAAAACCATACTAATGTGGAGATATCTATGAAACAAACCATGAGCTACGAGGAATTTCAGGAAAAGGTCAGCAGTATAATTCTGACGGAAAGCGGGAATTGTCCGGTCACTCCAGTCATTCAAATGCTCCAGGGGAAATGGAAACTCCAGATCGTCTATGAGCTGTGCATCCGGTCCCCCATGCGGTTTGGAGAACTCAAGAAAATACTCAAGCCCATCACCAACACCATGCTCGCCAACGCCCTGAAAGAATTGGAAGTGGACGGGCTGGTACACCGGGAGCAGTACAACGAGATCCCACCCCGGGTAGAATACTCTCTGACCGAAAAGGGCAAGGATCTGCTGCCGGTTTTCTATGCCATCTCTCAGTGGGGCATAAAGTACGTTCCCTGAACAAATTGCCATTATTGCGCAAAGCAGGATATAGGGGGCAGGCTGTATCCCCAACGCCGGGAGGGAATGTTTGTCATCGATCTGCGCACTGCTGCGGGAGCGCTTATCTATCCAGTTAGGGCCGGCGTCCGTATAGGAGACGGCGGGCTTAATCTCATAAAGGTCCGCCTCAGCGGTTTTTGCCGGGGCACTTGCCGCCTGGGCCGTAGTGCCGGTGGCAGGGAAATAAGCAGCCAAAGCGTTCATAAAAAGCCTCCTTATCTCTTTAGGGATTTTTCCGGTCCATAGGCCCGGTTCAAAAATGGGCTTCGTTTATTCAGTGTGGGAGTGCAGAGGAAGACGCCTGCATTTTTTTGGATGCTGCCACATGACCATACGGGAGGCAAGCCAGCGCTATCAGCGCCCTGCATATGCTGCGGGAATACAAGAGCCGGGAACTGTGCGGAGCGTAAAAAAATGTAATGGTTTACCGGCAATACCATGACACCAATCCGGAACGGCCCAGTATAATCATGACTCTCCGCAACATCGGATTTACTGCGGAAGAGGAGGAAGTAAATATGCGGCTTCTGCTGGAAGGAGAATCTTCCGGCGCCCGGCGGCTTCGCAGCTGCGGACAAAGTTGAGAATGCCCTGACAATGTGATATACTGCTATGGTATAGGGGTGTCGTAAAATCTTCGATAGGTGATCCCGGCGCAGCGTAACCTTCCCGGCATTATACAAAATGACGGAGCTTATAGATACTAGGAGGAAAAGAAATATCTTTTATTCAGCATCTGCGCTCCTAATAAAACTTTTAGCTCGCCTTCTCCGTTAAAACGGAAAAGCTGACAGCCGGAGATGAAAATTAAGAGCCGGAACGGCAGGGGGTAATTATCTTGAAATTTGACGTTCAAAACTTAACATGGATACGGGAGCCTATGAGCTGTGTTGCGACACGTGAGCGAATTGAGATTGTCACCAAGCCGCACACCGATCTATGGCAAAGAACTTATTACCATTTCCGCAATGATAATGCTCCAGTCCTGCAAATGTATACGGAAGAAAAATTCTTTTCCTTTGTGGTAAAGACAGAATTTTCCGAAAGCCATCATCGCTTTGACCAGTGCGGAGTCGTGGTGTATCTGGACAGCGAAAACTGGTTGAAGGGTTCTGTAGAATACGAAAATGAGGACTTCCAGCGTCTGGGCAGCGTAGTGACCAATCACGGCTATTCCGACTGGGCGACCACAGAAATTTCCGCCGATGTGAAATCAATGTGGTACCGCTTAAGCCGCAGAGAAGATGATTTTTGTATCGAGTGCTCGGAAGACGGCAAGGCGTTCCATCAGATGCGTATCTGTCACCTGAATGAAGCAAAGGGGAAAATATGTTTTGGCATTTACGCCTGCAGTCCGGAGGACTCATCCTTCCGTGCGGTTTTCACAAATATGGAGGTCACAGACTGCAAATGGATGCCACATGATGGGCAGGCTCCGGATGAAGATATCTGAGCCTAAAAAAGATCGGCTGCTGCCGGCATAAGATAAACCGAAATATCAGCATCGACGCCTCCAGGGGCAGCATCTTGCGATGTGCCTCTGGGGGCCTTGTTTATCTACCCAAGAAATTTCCTTAAATAAATAAAGCGGCAGCTTCTTTTTAAGCTCTCTTATCCCCAGCCGTATCCCATTATTTTACTGTTCCAGGTAAACCATGGTAAGAAAATACATAAATCAGGAAGGCCAGCAATACACCGGAGGAGAAAGCCGGTCTTTAAATATTCCTGTCTCCGGCCTCTGTAGAGACATCCCCCACAGGCTGCGTTTTCCCGCCCGTGCTCTTCAGGACGGACTGTCTGCCCCGGCTAATCTCTTCGGCTTTAAAGCCCAAGGCATGCATCCGCCCTTTTTACATTTTTAATGCCGTATTATCAAAAAACAGCGCCCCCTTTATCTTTCAGGTATCTATACTGAAAGACAAAGGGGGCGCTGTTTATAAAGGCGGGCTTTTCCGCCCATCTGCTTATATATTCGCCTCAGTCCATGGCGGCAATTATTGGCTCGTTATATTTAACGGCGGGATCCTCCGGCTTTAGTTTTGCTGCCAACCTGTGGTATTTCCTCGCCCTCTCCCCATCGCCAAGCCAATAATAGCAGACGCTGAGCTGGACATAGGGTATATAGTCATAACAGTCCCTATTGACAAAGGCTCCTCCTTCCGTGGACGCCTTCTGCGCTGCCGCCGTCTCATACCAGAAGGCAGCCGCCCTGTACATTTTCCTGTCTATAAAATGCCTGCCTATGTCGCAGCAGGTCTCCGCCCTGGGCACATCTTCGCCCAGACTTCTCAGCAATGTTTGCAGCGCCTCATAGGGTCTGTGCAGCAGGTCATGGCAAAGAGCCTCCATACGATATGCCTCCAGGCGGTTCTCCAGCCAGGATGCCGGCATAATCAAAAAGTTTTCAAAGGCAGCTATGGCTTCGCTGTAGCGGCCGAGATAGAACAGCTCACGGGCATAGTAGAATTGCTCCCTGGGGCCCAGCTTTTTTCCTTCCGCCATCAGCTTCTCATAGATATGCAGATTCCTCTCCGGGTACCCCTGTTTTATTTTCCTGTGTTCTATCACTACGTTGCTGTGGACCACCAGGCCCCTGGCGGCAATGGCCTCGTGTACTGCGCCCTTCCATAAAAATCCGGCTCCGTTTTTTATCAGCCGTTCTCTCTCATAGACAAAGCCCGGCCGGTCCTGCCGGTCAAAGGCCATATGATAGGGCATCATCACTACCGATACCTGCGGGTCCAGACTCTCCTTCAAAGCCAGAAGAGCCTTCAGACTAGCTTCCGGCAATACGTCGTCGGCGTCCAGCCACATCAGATAATCCATGGTTCCCTTGGAAAAGGCGAAATTCCTGGCGGCGGAAAAATCCTCGCACCACTTATAGTCGAAGAGCTTTTCAGTATATTCTGAGGCTATCTCCTTTGTCCGGTCCGTGGAGCCTGTGTCCACGATGACTATCTCATCAACCGCCGCCCGTACGCTGTCCAAGCAGCGTGCCAGAACCTCTTCCTCATTACGCACAATCATGCATAGACTAATGCTTACCATATAGCTCCCTTCCCTGCAGACTATCCATACGGGTTATATACGTTTCAAAAAATAAAGATATATTTTTCTCTGGGGAAAAGGCAGAGCTCTCTATCTCTGGTCGCTTATGGTTGCGCTGCTGTTGCTCTCCTCCAGAGCCGTGAGGGGATCGTACGGGGCCCCGCTGGTGGTGCCTGAGAGCAGGGCAATGTCCACCGCATTCTCCGGTATGCCCCAGGAATTGCCTGAAAACAGGAACAGCGCCTGGTCCACCACATAGCCTCTGGTGTTGAAGGCCACGTTATAAATGATGGTCCCGGTGGAACCTGGGTTCAGGTAGGCAGGTTGGCGCAGAGAGTAAAAGATATTGTTTCGCACCAGAAGATTTGTAGTACCCCCCTGGGTCACAAAGCCCCTGTTTACCACCCAGGTAGAGGAGTCCCCCGCCTGCTCCGGCCCGTAAATAGTGCAGTTCAAAATCTGGTTCCTGTCCCCCGATGTCTGTATAAATTCCACGGGATAGGGATTATCGCTGGTCATTGTAAGCCCGTCTATGGTATTGTCCCCGCCGCTTAGAAGGAAGGGCACCACCGCCGCCTGGAGCAATATCGTTGACCCGGCCCTGCCTTTGACGGTGAGTCCGGGAATACTGATATTCAGCTGCTGGGTGACGGGATAGGTGCCGGGCAGAACATTTATGACGCCGTTGGGCAAAGCCTCCGCCAGAGCCTCCTCAATGGTCTGAAAAGGGGAGGACTGACTGCCGTCTCCCCCTGGTTCTGCGCCCGCCTGTACGTACAGATTGTATGGATCGGCCTCGATGCTTCCCGTGGCTCCGGTAGCTCCCGTAGCTCCATCAGCCCCGTCGGCTCCGGCGGGCCCGGTGGGACCGGTAGGACCGGTGGGGCCTGTTGCGCCCGTGGCTCCGGTAGCCCCGGTGGGTCCCGTATCTCCGGCGAGGCCCTGAACTCCCATAGGGCCCTGAGGTCCAACAGGACCCTGAGCCCCGGCAGGGCCTTCAGGTCCCGCAGGGCCAGTGGCTCCGGTAACTCCGTCAATGCCCTGGGCCCCGGTGGCCCCGGTAGCTCCCCTGGGTCCGGTAGGCCCGGTAGCGCCTATCGGACCCGCAGAGCCTGTGGCCCCGGCAGCTCCCGCAGGGCCTGCCGGGCCTGTTGCGCCGGTGGGACCTGTCGCACCCGTGGCTCCGGTGGGACCCTCGGCCCCTGCCGGGCCCATGGGCCCGGCAGGCCCGGTGACAACGCAGATACGCTGACAGGGTATGCAGCAATCCGGGCAGGCGCCCTTATTGTTTTTGCAGTACATAGTGTCCCAAACCTCCGCTTTGCGTTTTTTATTTATTCTATGATACTGCACATGAGCAGGTTACTCCTTTGGCTTTTCAGCGGGAGTCTTATTAAGAAAATCTTAAAGTGTCCACATGCCGGGCCGTGTTGACCTTTTGGCCTTTGTGGAATATAATTTGTTTCGTCCGTGACGGAGCGTCGGCATCTCCGGCAATGCGGACCGGATTTTTTAATTTGACTTAATACGATAGGGGAAGCTTACATATGACCAAGACGCCCGTATTCTCAGGCATAGAACAGCTGCCCAGGGGGCAGGCTTCGGATAAGCTATGCAGCGGCTGCATAGTTCTGGAGGGGGGAGCCTTCCGTGGGGTCTACACCTCCGGGGTGCTGGATGCCCTGATGGAGGCTGACATAAACATGGAGTGTACCATAGGCGTGTCCGCCGGGGCCCTCAACGGCATGAATTATGTCTCCGGCCAGATAGGCCGCTCCGCCAGGATAAATCTCCAGTTTCGCCGTGACCCCAGATATGTGGGCATCCATGCCTATCGCTCCAACCGTGGCATTATAGGCTTTAATTTCGTGCTGGACGAATACGATAAGAGTGACCCGCTGAACAGGGAAGCTTTTGACCGGGAAGACAGACGGCTGGTGGCAGTGGCCACCAACTGTCTCACAGGGCAGCCGGAATATTTTGAAAAGGGCCGCTGCCAGGATATAATAAAGGGTGTCCAGGCTTCCGCCTCCATGCCCTATGTGTCCCGCCCGGTGACGGTGGACGGCATCCCCTGTCTGGACGGGGGCTGCTCTTTGAACATTCCCTTCCGTTGGGCTCTGGATGAGGGCTACGAGAAGATAGTGGTGGTGCGCACCCGGCCCGCCTCCTTCCGCAAGAGGGAGAAGGGCAGAGCCTCAGCTATGGCCCGGCGCTTTTACAAGAGCTCCCCGGCCCTGGCCCAGGCCATTGCCGGCAGCGACGCCAGATATAACCGGGAGTGCGACGAGCTGGAGAAGCTCCGGGAGGAAGGCCGCATATATGTCATAAGCCCCAGTTCCTCCAACTCCGTCAGCCGTCTGGAAAAGGACATGGAAAAGCTGGGAGAATTCTACTATCTTGGCTACTCCGACGGACAGAGCCATATTGACAGCCTCATGGACTACCTGAAGAGCTGATGAAAAAACATGTATAAAAATAAGCGCCGAAATTTTACGGCGCTTATTTTTATATGTCATTGCTGTCCCGAGGGCGATGCGCTTTTAGTTTGACTTTCCCTTCTGAGAGCCTCGTCTGCTATCCGGGTCCGGCCACTGATGAAAGCCTTGGCTTCAAAACGCTACAGCCATTTTTTATGCTTGAAATACCAGATAAGCGCCGCAACGATTCCTGCGCTGACCGCTATTACCAGAGGATATCCATATTTCCAGCTCAGCTCCGGCATATACCGGAAGTTCATGCCGTACCATCCCACGATCAGCGTAAGGGGCAGAAAGATTGCGGTGACCACCGTGAATATTTTCATCAGGTCGTTTTGCTGAATGGCCAGCTGGGACTGATAGGTCTCCTGTATGTGGCTGACAAGCTCCTGAAGGTTATTCACCTTGTTGAGGTAACGGTCTGTCCTGGCCCCCAGAGCCGTCAGCCGCCGTATGGTTTTCGCAGACAAAAGCCTGTTGTCATTTATGGCTATTTCATCGAACATGATGTCCAGCTGTTCATAATACCGCTTCAGCCGCAGCAGCTCCCGCCTCTGAGCAGTGACTTCCCCCGGCACATTATCCAGCTCTCCCGACAGCAGGTCGGTAAGCAGCTCGTTTATTTTCGTTTCAAAGCTGTCCAGATAGTCCATGTCTCCCCAAAACAGGCGGATAAAGAATCTGTACAGCAGCTGCTCGTTGCTTGCCGGAGCATCCGTGGACAGCTTGCTGACTATACCTGAGCAGTGCTCCTTTGAATCATTGTCTCCACAGATAAAAAATATATTGTTTTTATCCATATAGATAATGACTTTCGAGAGGAATACCTGATCGCCATGAATGTCATACCAGTCAAAGGCGAACAGGTCAAAGGTCTCAAAGCCCTCAAAGCTCTCTATCCGGCTCTCTCCTACATACCGGAACGCCTCCGGCGCCATGTGGGAAGCCACTTCCGGCATCTGCTCCGACAGTATAACCTTTTGCATGAAACACACTCCTTCTCCCTTAGTCCTTTCGCATAGGCAGGCAGATACGCTCCGCCGTCCTTACTCCCCCCGGCTCTGCCGGACTATAAAGCCCACCAGGACCCCCGCTGCGATAAAAGCCCCCAGGAGGCAGGGAAAATATATGCTCTGGGGCAGCCGGCTCACAGCCGGGTGGCTCAGGACACACA
>CALXGF010000137.1 GCA_944387735.1 uncultured Oscillospiraceae bacterium | reverse complement strand
AGCGGGGCGGACTGGGCCGTACTGCTCTTTGCCCTGGCGGCGCTGGGCATTGTGTCGGCGCTGAGAGAAAAGGGCTATGACAGCGGCTGTATACTGAGCCAGGGCTTGGCTGCCAGAGCTTTGCTCTGCTGGGCGCTGTTCATGGTGATTCTGGTCTTTGGGGCCTACGGCGGGGAGTACTCTGCCAGCGCCTTCATATATGCGGGGTTTTAGGCTATGAAGAAGATATTTAAACGCAGCCTTGCTCTGCTGCTGATTTTAATTTTTACCCTGGTCTCTGTGTGGGCCCTGGACAGGGTGCTGCTGATAAAACGCTACGACGGGGTAAAGCCTATGGAGAGCTTTTATGCCCAGAAGCCGGGCACTGTGGACGTGCTGCTCATGGGCAACAGCCACATGGGCGTCCATGCGGACACCGCCACATTGTGGCGGGAGTACGGCATTTCTTCCTTTGCCCTCTGGGGCGGGGTGCAGCCCATGTGGAATACCTACCACTTTCTTGCGGAGGCCCTGAAGTATCAGCAGCCCAAGGCCGTGGTCCTGGAGATAGGCGGACTGAGCTATGACTGGGAGTATGCCGACGAGGCCACGCAGCTTAAAAATGTGGCGGGCATGCATCTGAGCCTCAACAAGCTGGAGGCGGTGAAGGCTACTGCTCCAAAGGAGCGCTGGGCCTCCCTGCTGCTGGGCCTGCCCCTGTACCACCAGCGTTACAGTGAGCTTACAGAGGAGGATTTTCAGTTCTTCCCATGGTCCGATGAACTCATAAACAACAAGGGCAGTTATGCCCTTTACGGCCATGGAGATTTTGACATGGAAGACCCCTGGGCGATAGACAGCCTGGCGGAGATAAGCGACAAGACCATGGATTATTTCATGCGTATAGTCTCTCTCTGCCGGGAGAGGGGCATAGAGCTCATCCTCGTAAAGACCCCCACTGTTGACATGGAGAAATATCAGCCCTATTCCAATGCCGCAGCTGAGATAGCTGACGAGCTGGGGCTGGCTTTCTACGACTTCAACAAGATGGGGGAGGAGACCGGCATAGAGGGGAAGGACTTCTACTTCGACACCCATCTGAACCTGGGCGGGGCCAGGAAGCTGAGCCTGTGCCTGGGGGAGATACTGCTGGACACCGTGCCTCTCACCGACCACAGGGGAGATGCCGCCTATTCCAGCTGGGATGTGAACGCCGAGAACATCGACGACGGCTACCTGCTGAATATCACTGAAGCCGGGGACTATATAGAGGAACTGCAGCGGGGCGGGAGGGCCCTGCTGCTAATTAAAAACGGAGACTGGGAAAAGCGTGAGCCCTATCTCGGCTTTGTAAAGGAGCTCTCCGTCCTGGGCGTGCCGGAGGAGGAGCTGCTGTCGGATGCCAGCGGAGCCTGGCTTATTGAGGACACCGCCGAAGGAGAAACCGGCCCAATGGGCCTGGACTTCGTGCTGGATGGCAATAGCTATACCGTGGACTTTGACGGCCTCAATGCCGTGACGGAAAACGACAGCATTATCTACAGCTTCAAAGACTTGGGGATAACCATGCTGGTATACGACTACAACTGTGGAAAGCTTTTGGACACGGTGGATTTTTTCCATACCGACGGTTTTACGATGTCCGGAAAATAGAAAATAGACGGCTTAGGTTCCGGCATGCCGGGGCCTAAGCCGTCGGTTTTTATGGCAGTCCATTGCCACAGGGCTATTTGGATATTCTCTTCAACCCGTGCATGAAACCGTTCAGGGCGTTGGTGTGTATGTCCCCGGCGATAAGTTTGCCGTCCTGAACGTACAGGGTGACGAACACCGGGCTGTCGCTGTCGGGGTAGTTTAAGAGCTGATAGCTGTACTGCTGACAGCTCTCGCCCAAGTGCTCGTTAAGATCGTAGCCCTGGGCCTGCTGCATCCGGTTATACTGGTTCATTATGCCCTCCAGTTTCTCCGGCACCACTACCGTGCGAAACTCCTCCGTGTCGGCGTCTATCTCCCAGCCCAGCTCCAGAAGAAAGGCTTCCCGGCCCTCCAGAGTAGACATATCATAAGTTTTTCCCCCTGAACCGTACCAGCGCAGAAGTATCAGAGCAAGCAGTACCGCCGCCAGGACTACAACGATAAGGGCGGCTTTTTTCTTGGTCAGCCCTTGAGCTTTTAACATTGCCTCTCACCTCAAGACAGACTATTCAAATTTCCCGGGAAGTATGCTATAATACCGCCGTTGAGGCTGGGAAAGTATGGGGAGACCATGATTTGGAGGCGGACGCAATGGCGATGATGAGACTGGATAAACTCCTCTGCGATATGGGCATAGCTTCCCGCAGCGAACTGAGACAGATAATAAGGAGCGGCAGGGTCCTGGTGGACGGCGCTGCCGTCACCGCACCGGAAAAACGCATTGACAGCGACAGCAGCCGCATAGTCCTGGACGGCCGGGAATTGATATATAAAAGATTTCATTATTACATGATGGATAAGCCCTCCGGAGTCCTCAGCGCAACTGAGGACTCCAGGCAGAGAACTGTGCTGGACCTTCTGCCGGCGGAGCTGAAGCGTATGGGCCTCTTTCCGGTGGGCAGGCTGGATAAGGACACCAGCGGACTGCTGCTGCTCACCAACGACGGGGATTTTGCCCACCGGGTGATCTCCCCAAAGTCCGGCATATGGAAACTGTACCTGGCCAAAGTGGATGGGGAGCTTGATGCGGAGGATGTGAGAGCCTTTAAAGAGGGGCTCATCCTGGCAGACGGCACCAAGTGCCTCAGCGCCGGGCTTGAGCTTTTGGGCCGGGGAAATTGTCTGGTCAAAGTGACGGAAGGAAAATACCACCAGGTTAAAAGGATGCTGGCCAGCCGGGGAGCTCCGGTGCTGGAGCTGCGCCGTTTGACAATAGGGGGCTTAGAATTGGATGAAAAGCTGGGACCGGGAGGCTTCAGAGAGCTTCAGGACAGGGAGCTGGACATGCTGTTTGGGCAGGATGCTCTGGAAAATTAGTATAAAAACAGGGGCTGAAGGACTTGTTTTTTGAGCGTTAGGAACACATTACAAAAAATGTTCACAAAAAACCGAGATAGTTTCTATTGAAAATTACATAATAATGAGTTAATATGTAAAAAGAGAATTGTGAGGGTATGGTATTTTGACCATATTGAAGCTGCGGCCGGGCTGCGTATCAGGTATAGGAGGAAGAGAATATGTCCAGCAGGATATTTCAGAACGTCATTATTCAGATGAAAGACAATGTAGACAGGACCATTGGCGTAGTGGACGAGCAGGGTTTCGTGGTGGCCAGCAGCGAGCTTGCCATGATCGGCTCTCGCCTTGACGATTTTCATCTATATGATTTTGAAGGCGGAGAGCAGCCGGTGGCTACCGGCAACAGAATCTATTGCCCCCTGTCTTCTCCCAGCCCCAAGATAGATTACGCAGCCTTCACAGAGGGCACGGACACCATGAGCAGGACTATCTGTGCCATTTCCGCCGTCGCCTTCAACGAGGCAAAAAACAATTACGAGGAAAAGCACAATAAGGCAGCCTTCGTAAAAAATATCATCTCCGACAATATCCTGCCGGGAGACGTATATGTCCGGGCCAAGGAGCTGCACTTTGTCACCGACGAGCCCAGGGTAGTCCTTCTGGTGCGCCAGATGGAAAACCCCGACGTGTCGGCGGTGGAGCTGGTGCAGCGCCTTTTCGTTGACAAGCAGAAGGACTTTGTCCTCAATATCAACGAGACGGACGTGGTGGTGGTCAAGTCCCTGCCCTCTGTAAACTGCCCCGATGAGATAATGAAGGCCGCCAAGACCATCGAAAAGACCCTGATGGAGGAGCTTGGCATAAAGACCGTTATCGGCGTGAGCACCAACGCCCGCCACCTGCGGGAGCTGGCCGACAAGTACAAGGAGGCCCAGGTGGCCATAGAGGTGGGCCGGGTCTTCGAAAGCGAGAAGAGCATCATAAATTATGAGAACCTGGGCCTGGGCCGCATCATATATCAGCTGCCTACAACCCTGTGCGAGATGTTCCTCAACGAGGTCTTTAAAAAGAAACCCATAGAGACCCTGGACGAGGATACCCTGGAGACTATCAACAAGTTCTTTGAAAACAACCTGAACGTCTCAGAAACCTCCAGAAAGCTGTATGTTCACCGCAACACTCTGGTGTACAGACTGGAGAAGATAAAGAAGATCACCGGCCTTGACCTGCGGGAATTTGACCACGCCATAGTGTTCAAGGTGGCAATGATGGTAAAGCAGTATCTGGATTCTCTAAGCAACAGTAAATACTGAGTTTTCAGACGCTTTATGTATAGATAGAAAAACCCTGCGTATATCACTTTGGAGGACTATTCATCTATGATCCATATGAAAAACGTGAGGAAGGTTTACGAAAGCAGCAACACCCTGGCGCTGGATAACGTGAACATCACCGTGGAAGACGGAGAGTTTGTCTTTCTGGTGGGACCTTCCGGTTCAGGCAAGACAACGATTATGAAGCTCATAACCGGCGAGATACGCCCAACTTCCGGCGAGATCATTGTCAATGACTTCGATATGAGCAAGATAAAGCGGCGCAAGCTGCCCAAGATGCGCCGGACTTTGGGCGTGGTTTTTCAGGACTACCGGCTCATTGAGAATATGAATGTATACGACAACGTGGCTTTCGCCATGCGCGTTGTGGGCGCCGCTAATAAGGACATTAAAAAGCGGGTGCCTTACATACTTGAGCTGGTGGGTCTGGAGGGCCGGGAAAAGCGGCTGCCCAACGAGCTCTCCGGCGGCGAACAGCAGCGTGTGGCTATTGCCAGGGCTCTGGTGAACAACCCACGCATGATAGTTGCCGACGAGCCTACGGGCAACCTGGACCCTGTGCGCAGCCTGGAACTCATGCTGCTGTTTGAGAAAATAAACGAAATGGGAACTACCGTGGTGGTGGTCACCCATGAAAAAGAGCTGGTCAACGCTTTCTCAAAGCGAGTCATCACCATTGACGGTGGAAATCTGGTCAGCGACGGAATGGATGGGTATTACAGTTATGAGATTGAGTAGATACAGCTATCTTATCCGTGAGGGCTTCCGCAGCATCACTACTCACGGCTTTATGTCTTTCGCTTCGGTCACTATCATTATGGCCTGCCTTATCATCATGGGCAGCTTTTCCCTGCTGTCGGTGAACATCGACGCACTGATAAAGGACCTGGAAAACGAAAACGAAATGGTCGCCTATGTGGACGAGAGCATTACCGATGAAAACGAGGCCGCAGCTTTGCAGAGCAGCATAGAGGCTGTGCCCAATGTGGCTTCCGTGGAATTCGTCTCCCGTACGGAGGCTATGGACAACTTCATGAGTCAGTATGACTCCGACTTCAGCGTGGGTATAGACGAGGATGTTTTTCGCCACCGCTTTGTTATACAGCTGGCGGATATCGCCCTCATGTCCGATACCAAGGCTGCTCTCGAGTCTGTGGACGGAGTAGCAAAAGTTTTGGCCCATCTGGAATATGCGGACTTTTTCGTCACGGTTCGCAACATCGTTAGTGTAGTATCTCTGGTGCTGATAGTTATCCTGGTCTTCGTCTCCGTGTTCATCATGTCCAACACCATAAAGCTGGCCACATTCGGACGCCGGGAAGAGATAGCCATCATGAAGATGGTGGGCGCCAGCAACGGCTTTATCCGGCTGCCCTTCGTGGTGGAGGGTCTGGTGCTGGGCATCCTGGGCGGCGGCCTGGCCTACCTTGCCGAATGGGGACTTTATACGCTCATCAGTTCCGAGCTGGTCAGCGGACTTGCGGGCAGTTTTATTTCCATTGTTCCCTTCAGTTCCATGGCTATGCCTATCCTTGCTGTTTATATGGCGACTGGAATTTTGGTGGGCGCTTTCGGCGGCGTGAACGCAATCAGGAACTATTTGAAAGTTTAAGCGTCTATCATCTAGGGAGTACTATGCTCCAAGGCAAGCAGGCTTTGCCCTGCGGGCCTGACCACGCAGTAAGGAGATCAAAATGAACAACAAGAAAATAGCTTCGGCCATCGCCGTCTTGCTGGCGGCGCTTATGGTCCTCTCTCTGGTATTCAGCGTCATCCAAGTGCCGGCCTACGCCGATGAGCTGGACGAGCTGCAGTCCCAGAAGAACAGTCTTTCAAACCAAGTCAAGGAGTGTCAGGAGCGTCTTACCCTTCTTAAAGAGCAGCAGGCAAACGTGCTGGAACAAAAGGCCGCCTTGGACGAGCAGAATAAGCTGGCCAACGAACAGCTGGAGCTGGTTGCAGAGGAGATCGACGCCTATACCAAACTCATTGAAGAAAAGGCCGAGGAGGTGGAGGCCGCACGTACCAAGGAAGAGCGGCAGCTGGCCCTGTATCAGGCCAGAGTGAGAGCTATGGAAGAGAGCGGCGGCTTCAACATCCTCTCCGTGATAGTCAATTCCCAGAACTTCTCCCAGCTCCTCACCGCTATAGACGACATGAGCGAGATCATGGCCAGCGACCGGGAACTCCAGCAGCAGTATGTGGAGGCCAGAGAGGAGACCGAGGAGATCAAGGCCGAGTATGAGGCCGAAAAGGCGGAATACGAGGAGGCCCAGGCAAAGCTGGAAGAAGAGCGGGCGGAAATAGGCCGCCAGATCCAGGCCAACACTAAGGAACTGGAGGACCTTCAGGAAGAGATAGAAAAGGCCATTCAAGAATACGAGGCAGCTGAGGCGGCAGAGGCTGCGGCAGCGGCAACCATTGCAAACATGATAGCCGAGTACCAGCGCAAAAAAGCCGAGGAAGCCGCCGCTAACCAAAGCGCCATAGTTGACCAGATGAACCAGGCAAACCAGGAAGCCATTGCCAACGGCGAAGAGCCCCCCTATACTGAGGAAGAGATACAAAACGCAACCAACTCCGGCAGCCAGCTGGGCGGGGGCACAGCCTCTTCCACCGGCGGCCTGACTTGGCCGGTGCCTTGCAGCACCAGAGTCACCAGCCGTTTTGGAACCCGTTCCGACCCCTTTACCGGCAAGACTGCCACCCACAACGGCATAGACATAGACGGCTTCAACAATGACGGCAATATTATAGTCGCCGCTGCCGACGGTACTGTTATCACGGCCTCCTATGACGGAGCCTACGGCAACTATGTGGTAATTGACCACGGGGATATCACCACCCTCTACGCCCACATGTCCGGCATGGCCGTGTCCGCCGGGGACTATGTGACTGCGGGACAGACTATCGGCTACCTGGGGGCTACCGGCAGAGCTACCGGCACACACTGCCACTTTGAAGTCTTTGTTGGCGGCAGCAGAGTGGACCCGGCCTCATATTTCAGCGGCCTGACCTACTACAACTGCTGACAGCGATAAGTTTTAAGGGATAAAGATATGAGAAAGACAAAGATAAGCTCCGTACTGGCCCTGACGCTCGCTTTCGCAATAGCTGCAACAGCGGCGCTCTATGCCGCTCCCGTCTCAGCTTATGCCGTCACGCAAAGCGAGATAGACGAGCTGGAGGCACAGCGGGATGCCATCAGAGCCCAGCGTATGGAGAAACAGGCCATAGTGGATGAGTTGGAAGCTCAGAAGGCCACGGTGGTGGCCCAGAAGCAGGCCATGGATGAGCGCAACATGTATACCATTCAGCAGATGCAGCTTAACAGCCGGGAAATAGAGCTGTACGACGATATGATAGCGGAAAAGGCTGCGGAGTTGGATGAGGCCCAGCGTCTGGAACAAGAGCAGCTGGAACGCTACCGCACCAGGGTGCGGGCCATGGAGGAGAGCGGCGGGTACAACATCCTGGCCATTATCTCCCAGTCCGACAACTTCGCCGACCTGATAACCGCCATAGACGATATGGGCGAGATAATGGAGAGCGACAGGGAACTGGAGGACGAATATATCGCCGCCCGGGAACATACCGAAGAGGTAAAGGCCGAATATGAGCAGACCAGAACCGAGTTGGGAGCTCTTCAGGACCAGCTTCGCGCCGAGCAGCAGGAGCTGGAAAAAGATATTGAAGAGGCCATCGACCTCATCCTCTCCCTGGAGGACGACCTGGAAAACCGCCAGGCCGAGTATGATGCCATCATGGCCGCCGAAGACGCCGCCAACGCCACAATAAATAAGCTGGTGGCCGAGCTTGAGGCCCAGCGGGCCGCCCAGAATGTGACTAGTTCCGGCGGCAGCGCCAACGCCTCCGGCAGCTTCCTCTGGCCTGTGGCTTCCTATGTGTATGTTTCCAGCCGTTTTGGCCTGCGTATACATCCCATTACCGGCGAGGAAAAAAATCATACCGGATTGGATATCGCTTCTAATCAGGGTACTGCGGTATACGCCTCCGACGGCGGCACCATCACCCTTGCAGGATGGAACGGCGGCTACGGCAACTGCATCATGATAGATCATGGCAACGGCTATGTGACCTTGTACGGCCACCTATCCAGTATAGCCGTATCTGAGGGACAGAGCGTGAATCAGGGCGATACCATAGGCGCCGTGGGCAGCACCGGCAACTCCACCGGGCCGCACCTCCATTTTGAAGTCATTCAAAACGGTTCTCGTATAGACCCTGAACAGTTCTTCAGCGGCCTTACCATCTCCGCAGACGCCGGAGTTTGATACATAAGAGACAGCAGGTCTTATTCCGACCCTATGCCGGACAGCCGCTTTTTGGCTGTCCGGCTTAGCGGCGATTTTATACCGATTACCCCCAGGAGGTTTTAAATGGCTAATCTCGGAAACCGTTTGCTCAGCGCCATCGCCCAGTTTATGTGGGCTGTCCTCAACATCAGGATCAAGTTTAAATACTTTCTTCTGGTCTTCGTGGTATGCATAAGCGGAGCAGTTGCTTATACATATTATACCATGCTCAACAATGTGGGCGGCAAGGAAGACTATGACGAGGCAATGCGCTACATCCAGATAAAAGACGTCATCGATGAAAACTACATTGACGAGGTGGACAGAAAGGCTTTGGGAGACTATGCCGCAGCCGCCATGGTCAGCGGTCTTAACGACGCCTGGAGCCGCTATATGTCCGCCGATGAATACAAGACATATCAGCTCTCCTCAGCCAACGAATATCAGGATATAGGAATATCCATGATAAAGGATGAAAACGGCGGCGGCTTCCAGGTCATAGGAGTAAACGCCACATCTCCCGCCGCTCTGGCGGGCCTGACCACCGGCATGTATATCACCGCCGTGGATGGAGAGGATATTACCGGCTACACTCTGGAAGAGGCCCGCACCGCCATCCGCTCCAGAATGAACACCAAGTTTACTTTGGGTCTGGACGGCGGCCGCACTACTATAGAGGTTGACTGTGCCGCCGTCTATGTCAGCCCCGTCACCTACCGTCTGGAAAAGACCGAGGCAGGCTATGTACAGATGAGCAGCTTTGAAGCCGGCAGCAGCCAGGACGCCATTGCGGCTATTGAGGATCTGCTGAGCCAGGGCGCCAATGCCCTGTGCATAGATCTGCGTAACAATCCCGGCGGGCTACAGTCTGAGGTCTCAGCTTTTCTGGACTATCTGCTGCCCAACGGAGTGCTGTTTTCTGTAGTGGCTAAGGACGGCAGCAAGGAAACAGTGCAGTCCGACGGAATGTGTATTCAGCTGCCCATGTGCGTACTGGTCAATACCGGCACCTTTGCCGAGGCGGAACTCTGCGCCGCAGTTCTCCAGGAATATAACTGGGCCACAATACTGGGAGAGGTCACCACAGGAAAGACCAGGACTCAGGAGATAATAAGCCTTAATGACGGCAGCGCCCTGCTGCTGTCTACCGGCAGCTATATTACCGGCAACGGCAACGATATAAGCAAAAACGGCGGAGTTGTCCCCGATGTTATCACCTATAACAGCGACGAGTCCGCTACAGGTACCACCCAGGGCACCACCGGCGAAAGTACCGGCACCGCCAGTACTTCCAACGATGAACAGCTCATGGAGGCTCTGACCTTGCTGAGCAGGAGCTGACTTGGCCTAAGAGTACTTTAAAGCATTGACAGCAAAGAAAAATCAATATATAATTTCGAAAAATAATTCCCCACCGGGGAAAAGGAGATCGTTAAAATGCCTAATTCCAGCAGATTCAAAATGAGCCAGGAGCGCCTGGAAGCCCTTAAGGATGAGCTTTATTACCTGGAGACCGTGCGGGAAAAAGAGGTTGCGGAACTCATAAAGGAGGCCCGCAGCTTCGGCGACCTCTCCGAAAACAGCGAATACGATGAGGCTAAAACCGAGCAGGGCAAGCTCTATTCCAAGATAGCGGAGCTGAAGGTGCTTATTGAAAATGCCGAGATCGTTGACAACCTGGATGTGGACGCCCCAAAGGATTCCGTTACCCTGGGCAGCGTGGTAAAGGTGCGGGATGTGGATGAGGATTTTGAGGAGACCTATGAGATAGTGGGCTCCCAGGAGGCCAATCCCCGTATGGGACGTATCTCCGACGACTCCCCTGTGGGCCGGGGACTTCACGGCCACAGAGCCGGGGAGACCGTCACTATAGTTGCCCCGGCCGGAGAACTGCGCTTTGAGATAATCTCCGTAGAAAACAAGTAATTTGTCAGTAAAGGATAGAGGTAGAATATGAGCGAAGTTAATAACAATCAGCCGGTCCAGGAGCAGGAGCTATCGGAAATTTTGCAGATCCGCCGGGATAAGCTGGCCAGCCTTCAGCAGGAGGGGAGAGACCCATTCCAGCAGACCAAGTTCCTCAGGACCGCCTGGTCTAAAGAGATAAAGGAAAACTACCCGGAATTTGAAGGGAAAACCGTCTCCGTCTGCGGACGTATGATGTCCAAACGGGGTATGGGAAAAGCCATATTCTGCCACATCCAGGACGGACAGGGCCAGATACAGCTCTATGTCCGCTCCGACGCCGTGAGTCAGCAGGAATTTCAGGACTTCAGAAAGTACGATATAGGCGATATCCTGGGAGTCAGCGGCTACGTGTTTAAAACCAAGACTGAGGAGATATCCGTCCATGTCCAGTCTGTGACCCTTCTCAGCAAGTCCCTGCGTCCCCTGCCGGAGAAATTCCACGGCATGACCAACACGGAGCTTAAGTACCGCCAGAGATATGTTGACCTCATCGTCAACGAGGAAAGCCGCCGCAACTTCATAATTCGCTCCAGATTCGTCAGCTATGTCCGCCGCTTCCTGGAGGACAGAGGCTACATGGAGGTGGAGACCCCGGTGCTCAACACCATCTCCGGCGGAGCCACCGCCCGTCCATTCATCACTCACCACAACACCCTGGACATTGACATGTATCTGCGCATAGCTACTGAGCTGAACCTGAAGAGGCTCATTGTGGGCGGCATAGAGAGAGTTTACGAGCTGGGACGCATTTTCCGCAACGAGGGCATGGACACCCGCCACAACCCGGAGTTCACCACCGTGGAACTCTACGAGTCCTATGCCGACTTCAATGACATGATGGACCTCTTTGAGGACCTGCTCTCCGGGGCCGCTATGGATATACTGGGTACTTACGATGTCCAGTGGCAGGGGAAGGATGTTTCCCTGGCCCCGGGCTTTAAGCGCATGACCATGGCCCAGGCTGTGAAGGAGACGCTTGGTATAGACTTTATGGCCATAGACGGCGATGAGGAGGCCGTGGCGGCAGCCAAGGCCGCCGGCGTGGACATGGATAAAGTGGAGCCCACCTGGGGCCACGCTCTCTACGAGTGCTTTGACCAGAAGGTGGAGGAGACCCTGGTGCAGCCCACCTTTATCACTATGCACCCGGTGGACGTATCGCCCCTGGCAAAGCGCAGCCCCAAGGACCCCCGTCTCACCGAACGCTTTGAGCTCTTTGTGTGCAGCAGCGAGATGGGCAATGCCTTCTCAGAGCTCAACGACCCTATCGACCAGAAGCAGCGCTTCCAGAAGCAGGTTGAGCTGAGAGCTAAGGGAGACGACGAGGCCGGTATGATGGACGAGGATTTTATCAATGCTCTGGAGTACGGCATGCCTC
>CALXGF010000136.1 GCA_944387735.1 uncultured Oscillospiraceae bacterium | reverse complement strand
GAGCTGCCCTACGATATGGACGGGGCCGTTATCAAGCTGGACTCTCTAAGGGAGCGCAGTATTCTTGGCAGCACAGCCAAGGCCCCCCGCTGGGCCGTAGCCTTCAAATATCCCCCGGAGAAGAAGGAGAGCAGGGTGCTTGATATAGTGGTGCAGGTAGGCCGTACCGGCGTGCTTACACCTAAAGCCATAGTGGAGCCGGTGCGCCTGGCCGGCACCACGGTGTCTGCCGCCACCCTACACAATCAGGACAATATCGACCGTCTGGACCTGAGAATAGGGGACACGGTGCTGCTGCAAAAGGCCGGGGAGATTATTCCGGAAGTGCTGTCGGTAAATCTCTCAAAGCGGCCGGAGGGGACGGAGCCCTATGTGATGCCCGCTCTCTGCCCGGAGTGCGGCTCGCCTGTAGTCCGGGACGAGGACGGGGCCGCATTGCGCTGCACAAGTCCAGAGTGTCCGGCTCAGCGCCTTCGGAACATTGCCCATTTTGCCTCCCGCGAGGCCATGGACATCGAGGGACTGGGCATCTCCGTGTGCGAGAGCCTGATAAACAGCGGCATGGTGAAGGACGCATCCGACCTGTACTACTTGGATGCCCAGGCAGTAGCGTCCCTGGAGCGCATGGGGGACAAGTCTGCCGCAAATTTAATGAGAGCTATAGAGAACAGCAAGGAGGCCGGCCTTGCCCGGCTGCTGTGCGCCTTCGGTATAAGACAGGTTGGACAGAAGGCCGCCAAGGTCCTGGCCTCTCGCTTTTCCGATTTGGACAGCCTGATGGGGGCGGGGGAAGAGGAGCTAACCGCCATAGCGGATATCGGAGGCATAACTGCCGGTTTTATAATGAACTGGTTTTCCAATCCCCAATCCAAGGACCTCATTGAAAAGCTGCGCCGGGCCGGGGTCAGTTTTCTCAGCAAGGAGGAAAAGAAAGACGATCGTTTTGCAGGCATGAGCTTCGTACTCACCGGCACTCTCAGCCATTTTACCCGGGACGAGGCCGGGGCCATTATCGAGAGTTTCGGCGGTAAGACTTCATCATCTGTGTCAAAGAAGACCAGCTGCGTCCTGGCCGGTGAGAATACGGGCAGCAAGCTCGCCAAGGCGGAGAGCCTGGGTATAAAGATAATCAGCGAGGCGGAATTTGAGGAGCTGATAAAGTAAAATATTTCTTTGTCCAAAGGATTGCAGCAGGAAAGGCGCCGGAAATTTCCGGCGCCTTTAACATTGCCGTTGTCCTCGGCATAATATGCTTTGAGGTCTCCCTTTAGAACAATTGGAGGAATCAAATTGGACAGAACACAAAATAAAATGAATTATAAGTTCGGCTCCTTGCCCAAGGATGCGCCTCTGGCCATGGCCTATGTACCCTTGCAGGACAGCGCCGCACCCAGCTATGAAGGCATTGAAGCCCTCTCCAGGGGCACACTGTTCCCCGGACTGGACCTGCCGCTTATGAATATTGTAAATGACAATCTTCAGAGCTGCCCCTTAACGGAGCTGATGGCTATCGACTTTGCCGCCGATGAGCTGGAGCTCTATCTGGATACCCATTGCGACGATAGCGAAGCTTTCGCCATGTATCAGACATTTTTGTCCCTGAAAAAAGAAGCTCGAAGCCGCTATATAAAACAGTATGGCCCCATATCTCAGGAAGATATGCTGGGAGCCAAATGCTATGACTGGCTGAAGGAGCCCTGGCCCTGGGACTACCAGAGCAAGATGGAGGTATAAGAGATGTTTGTATATGAGAAAAAGCTGCAATACCCGGTGAAGATAAAGAATACAAATCCCGCCCTGGCAAAGTTCATCATAAGCCAGTACGGCGGGCCAAACACCAAAAAGATATAGCTCAGTAATAAAAATAAATGGCCAGGCGGGACTGGGCTTTCTCGTAAACAATGTGAGAAATTATACTCTTGAGGGCCGCATTTTTCGCCGCCTCCGTGGCCGTGTCGGAGCGCAGCAGCTCCAGCACGGATATGACCTTCTGCCGGTATTCCTCCAGATCCACCTCCTGAGCGGGGGCGGCAATGGCCCGGCTCTCCAGCTCCTGGATCTTCCCCAGGAGCTTTTTCTTTTTCTGGCCGTACTCCTCCAGTGTGTCTATGCCCGCTTCATAGGCCTCCTGGACACGGGCCAGCTTGGTATACTCCTGCTTTATCAAGCGCTCATAGTCCGGCCCCTGAGCGGGAGCCGGGGCCCTCTGTGGGGCCACGGGAAAGGAGCATAGCTCCACCGCCTGCTGCAAAGCCTCTATCACCAATTTGTTGGCCTTGGCTATGGACAGGGAGTGGGAGACCTTGCACTGGCCCCGGGTGTATTTGTGGCACTGCATGGATGGACAGGACAGGGCGGTAAAGGTAAGTGTGGAGCCGCAGGCCGAGCAGCGCATCAAGCCCTTGAGCATCCACTCCACCGGCTGCTCCCGCCGCTCATACTTACGCCCGGCCTTGGCCTGCTGGGCAAGCCTGGCTTGTACCGCATCCCACAGCTCCATGGATATCAGCGGCTCATGGGTGCCGTCTATAACCATGTTGTCCGGGTCGTCGTAAATTCTAATGGATGCCGCCCGGCGCTGTGGGTTCCAGCGGATTTTCCCGATGTACACCGGGTTGTGGAGAATATAGCTAATATATCTGTTGTCCGGGGGATTGCCCCGCCGGGTGAGAAAGCCCTCACGCCCCAGCTTCCGGGCAATGGCCGTCATACCCTTGCCGGCGGCGAAGTCCCGGAAAATCCTCCGCACCGTGTCCGCCTGCTCATTGGGTACATACTGCCGCCCGACAAGGTCATAGCCCACGGCGCCGTGGCATACCGGCTCACCCCGGGAGACCTTTTCAGTCATGCCCCGCTTGACTTCGGCGGACAAGCGAATGCTGTAAAATTCGTCCATCCACTCCAGGATACGCTCTATCAAGGAACCGAAGGGCCCTTCTATCAGCGGCTCCGATAT
>CALXGF010000135.1 GCA_944387735.1 uncultured Oscillospiraceae bacterium | reverse complement strand
CATGGCCGCCCGTGTCTCTCAGGATGTGGGCCGCAAGTACAATAAGACCAACTTCCTGCTCATGCACGCCATGGGCCCCAACGTGGCAGGCATCATCGGCTCCGCCATCGCCGCCGGCTTCCTCCTCTCCGTCTTCGGGTGAGAAGCGCCCTCTGCTCCAAGTTTAAAATGCCCCCAGATAAATACCTGCGGGCATTTTCATTTTAATCGCTTCGGCCTTTCCGGATATTTTCCCTCTTTACAAAACCGATGGAGCTGTTGTATCATGTTATCCGTTGAGCAGCCGCCATAGCTGCGGCGGCAAGTGATTAAACAGGAGAATGACTATGGATCTTTTTATGGATATCAGTTTGCAGGATTGCCCCGTCTGCGGCCACCCCGGACTGCTGGAGGAAGAGAACGACTGGTGCTTTTACGTCATGTGCATGGACTGCGGCTGCCAGACCGCCGAGATAGCCTACAAGTCCAGAGATGAACGGAAGGCCGCCGCCCAGAGCGCCGCCGATTTGTGGAACATGGGCAAGGTAGTCTCTCCCACTCCCGGCTCCTGATTAATTAAAAGAGATATGCCGTCCCCGGAAAGCGGCAAAGCCGCAGTCCGGGGACGGCGTTTTTTATTTATTCAATATTTCAATATTAGTCCAAGTAATAGCGGCGCAGGCCCACGGAATGTTTTCCGTATTCTATGGCCTCTGCCGGGCAGCGGCATATACAGGCCATGCAGTGGATACAGCCGCCATGCCACACAGGCCGTCCCTTTTCCATGGTGATATTATTCACCATACAGTTTTCAGCGCACTGGCCGCAGGAAATACATTTGTCCGTGACCCGAAACTTCTTGTCGCCGATTGTAAAGCGGTAGAAGCCCCAGTTCACCGGCCCGCTGAGAAAGCTGCCCAGGGGACCGGGTCTTTTCTCCTGCAAGGTCTCCCCGGCCCTTATCTGCTCGCCAACTTTCAAAGCCTTCTTCTCCCCTATGCGCAGCAGTTTCTCAGCCGTATTCTCATCTGGAGCGGAAAACACGGCGATGTAGTTCTCCGGCATCTTTATCTCCGCCAGGCCCTTGAATTCAAAACCTTTGGCGGCGCAGAGTTCTATTATCCCCTTTCTGGCGTCTCCAACCCCGCTGCCGCAGTCCATAACAAAGTAGGCGTCTTTGGCGCCGTCAAATTCACTATCATCTATAAAGCTGCGGAATATTCTCGGTATCTGCCAGCCGTAGGTGGGGCAGACAAAGACCCAGGGCTTTTCCGAGTAGAACTTTCCCCGCTCCCCTCTCTTTATAAGCTCCGGGGCCGATACCAGCTGGTCCCCCAAAGCAGCAGCCAGCTTGCGGGCCAGGAAACGGCTGTTGCCGGTGCCGGTAAAATAAATTATCATTTTTATTCCTCCCTGTCTTTTTTTGCCATGGCTTTGAACCCGTGGTCCAGCTCCGGGGAAAACCTTCTCATTATCACCGGATGTCCCTGGGCGTCCGTGCAGCCGTGGGTCACCTTTCCGGTAAATATCAGTTCTCCGTCCTCCCCGTACATTTTAAAGCCGAATACCAGGCGAACCCCGGTATATTCCAGCGTCCGCACTTCTATGCGCAGCCTGTCGCCGGCGGTGCTGCTGTGCCGGTACTTACACTCCAGCTCCGTAACCGGCAGCAGCAGTCCGGCCTTTCCCATAAGCTCATAGCTTATGCCCATCTGTTCAAAGAGCTCAGTCCTTGCCTCCTCCATATATCTAACATAATTGCTGTGATGGGTTATCCCCATCTTGTCAGTCTCATAGTAGTTTACCTTGCGTATGAATTCAGTCACAAGCTCATTCCCCCTGTAGGCCGGGCCGCCTTTTATACGCATACCAGTCATCCCGCAGCCCGCCGCCTCTTATTTTACATCCACCGGTAAAATATTACAATAGTCCGCTGCCGTCCGTTAAAGTCTTCAGGCCCGTGAGCCATAGCTTTTATTGTCGCATATGTAGAAAATTCCCTCTGTATATTGTGCAAAAAACCGGCTATCATTATTAAAAAATTAACTATTTTGATAAGTTTAGTCCTTGAAATAGTTTTTTACTTATGCTATAGTTGAAAAGTGAGTTGTGTTGCGGGCTGTATTACCCCGGCATATGTAAGGAGAGATTATTTGTGAAGCGACTCAAGGTGTCAAACAATGTTATACGGCGCTTGCCCAGATATCTGCGTAAGCTGGATGAGCTTTCTGGAAATGGCATTAGCCGCATTTCGTCTTTTGAGCTGGGACAGCAGTTGGGGCTTACCCCCTCCCAGATCCGTCAGGATTTCAGCTGCTTCGGCGAATTCGGCCAGCAGGGCTACGGCTATAATGTTCCCGCCCTCCGGGCGCAGATCGCTTCCATTCTTGGCATCGACAGAGGTTTTAACGCCGTGCTTATCGGCGTCGGTAATATCGGCCGGGCCTTGATGGACAATTTTTGCTTTAGTGAGTGGGGCTTTAAGCTCAACTGTGCTTTTGATATAAAGCCCTCTCTTATAGGAACAAGCTTCAAGGGCGTGCCTATCTACAGTATGGATTATCTGGTGGAGTACCTACAGAACAACCATGTAGATGTGGCCGTACTCACCGTACCCAAAGAAGTGGCCGTTGCCGTGACCAAAGACCTCACTACTCATGGTGTGGATGCCATCTGGAACTTTACCAACGTGGAGCTTACCGAGCCCAACAGCCCCACCCTGGTAGAAAATGTCCACTTCTCCGACAGTTTGCTGTCCCTGAGCTATTTTGTGGCCGAGCGTAAGGATGAGAATGCCGCCCGTGCGGCCCGTTCCGAGAAGCTTTGAGCTGTTGAGCGCTGTAAAATTATTCCATAAGATTATAACAAAAAGCTTCCCTCGGGAGGCTTTTTGTTATATCATATAGGTGTTGCCAACGGCCTGCACATTTTGATCTGGAGTTGATTTTTTGTTTGCAGACTCCGTAATTTTTGATTTGGACGGCACCCTGTGGGACTCCTGCCGCTCCGTGGCTGAGAGCTGGAGCCTTACTCTGGCGGAGAATTACGGCGGGCTCATTCAGCCCACGGAGGCGGATATCCGGGATATAATGGGCATGACCGCTTCTCAGATATCTGCCAGCCTCTTCTCGGCTTACGGCCCCCAGGCCGACGCCGTATGCGGCGACTGCCTGAAAAGAGAGTGCGATTATATCTCCCGCCACGGCGGCCGGCTATACCCCGGGGTGGAAGAACTCTTCCGCTCCCTCAGCTCCTCTGTCGGAGCGTATATAGTCAGCAACTGCCAGGACGGATATATCCAGTGCTTTCTGGAATACACGGGCTTTGGCAAATATATAGCCGACTATGAGTGTTCCGGCTTCACCGGTTTGAGCAAGGCGGACAATATCCGCCTGATTGCCCGGCGCAACGCTCTTAGTTCGCCGGTATATGTGGGCGACACCGCCATGGATGAGGACAGCGCCCGCAGCGCCGGAGTCTCCTTTATCCACGCCGCCTACGGCTTTGGGCGGGCAGCCGCCCCGGATGCCGTGATACGCAGTCCCCTGGAATTGTTGAATATTATTGAGGTTTAAAAATGTCAGACACTATTGCAGCAATAGCCACCGGCTCACAGGTGGCTGCCATTGGAATAGTCCGCCTGTCCGGCCCGGAGAGTCTGCCCCTTGTGGACGCTCTGTTCAAGCCTGCAAGCGGCAAGGCCATGTCCCAAAGCCGGGACAGGAGCCTTGTATACGGGAGCCTATATAACAGCGAAGGGGAGCTTCTGGACTTGTGCTTATGCACCATAAGCCGGGGGCCCCACAGCTACACCGGCGAGGACACCGCCGAGCTCCAGTGCCACGGCTCCCCTGTGGTTTTGAGAGCAGTGCTGGACGAGCTGTTCAAGCTGGGAGCCAGACACGCCCTGCCTGGAGAGTTTACAAAGCGGGCCTTTTTAAACGGGCGCATGGACCTGAGCTCCGCCGAGGCCGTGGCGGATATAATAGACGCCGAATCCATCGACTATGCCAAGAATGCTGCGGGTCAGCTTTCAGGGGCCATTTGCCGCAAGATGGAGGGCATATACTCCTCCCTTGCAGACATAAGCTCCCATTATCAAGCGGTGTTGGACTATCCCGACGAGGATATAGAGGACTTTCGCTTGGATGACTATCGCAGCTCATTAAGTTCCGCCGCAAAGGAATTGGAGCGTCTGCTGGACAGCTTCAGTCGTGGCAAGCTCATGCGCTCCGGTATTCCCGCCGCCATCGTAGGCCCCCCAAATGCGGGGAAAAGCTCCCTGCTCAACGCCCTGCTGGGCTATGACAGGGCAATAGTCACCGATATCCCCGGCACGACCAGGGATACCATAGAGGAAAAACTGAGCCTGGGCTCCCTCAGTTTAAAGCTCTGCGACACCGCCGGCATCCACAATACCTACGACCGGGTGGAACAACTGGGCGTGGAACGCAGCCGCCGGGCCATGGAGGATTCCCAGCTGGTCATCGTGGTTTTAGACGGTAACCGGGAAGGCGATGAGGAGGAAGAGGGGCTGCTCCGGGCCGCCGCCTCCGCCCCCCATGGGCTGGTGGTCATATCCAAAAGTGACCTGGAGCAGCGGCGGAAAATGCCGGAGACCCGGCTGCCGGTGGTCACCGTCAGTTCTGTAAGCGGAGAGGGACTTAAAG
>CALXGF010000134.1 GCA_944387735.1 uncultured Oscillospiraceae bacterium | reverse complement strand
GCTGGACGAGTATACGCCCAGGGACTGCGGGCTGGACATGGCGGGGCTGAGCTCCATGGCCGCCTCAGGCATAGCCGTCATCATCAGGGTCAGCCGCCGTATGAAGACCCTGGGGGGGCGGGCCTGGATAGAGAACCCGGCAAAGCAGCCCCAGCGGGTGATAGACGCTTCCGGCATAGACCGGCTGGTACCGGTGGCCGTAGGTAAATAAAAGGAGGATAAAATGAAGGAGAGCAATTACATAAAGCTGGAGTTTCCCAGCCGCAGCTGCAACGAGGCTTTTGCCCGCACGGCGGCGGCTGCCTTTGCCGCCCAGCTGGACCCCACCCTGGAGGAGCTGGGGGATATAAAGACCGCCGTATCCGAGGCGGTGACCAACGCCATAGTCCACGCTTATCCCGACAGCATAGGACGTATAGCCATGCGCCTTAGAATAATCAAGGGCAGTACCCTGGAAATAAGCGTCCGGGACTGGGGCAAGGGCATAGCCGACATAGAGCAGGCCATGACGCCCCTCTTCAGCACCGGCGGGGAGGAGCGCAGCGGCATGGGCTTTACCATTATGGGCAGCTTTATGGACAAGCTCAGGGTGCGCTCCAGCCCAAGCAAAGGCACCACCGTCACCATGCAGCGGTTCATCAGTCCCCGGCAGGGCAAGCGATGAACACCGACATCTATGAGGATATTCGTAAGGCCAAGCAGGGAGACACGGAGGCCGCCGGAAAGCTTGTGGAGGAAAACTCAGGGCTTATCTGGAGCGTGGCCCGGCGTTACTTTGGCCGGGGCGTGGAGGCGGAGGATCTGTATCAGCTGGGCTGCTTGGGCTTTCTCAAGGCCATAGAGGGCTTTGACGAGAGCTTCGGCACCCGGTTTTCCACCTATGCGGTGCCAAAAATATCCGGGGAAATACGCCGCTTTCTCAGGGACGACGGGGCGGTGAAGGTGAGCCGAGGTATAAAGGAGCAGGCCATGCAGATACGCATGGCCCGAATAAACCTGGAGCAGCGCCTGGGCCGGGAACCCAGCCTGTCGGAGCTGTCCAGGGAGACGGGAATAAGCCCGGAGGACATCGCCTTTGCCGAGACAGCCACCGGCCCCGCCGAGAGTCTCCACCGGGAGAGCGGGGAGGACGGCTTTACTCTGGAGCTGGTGCTGGGGGACTACGGCGCCGAGGAGAAGATGGTGGAGCATGTGGCCCTGCGCGCCGCTATAGAGTCCCTGCCGGAGCGGGAGCGGCAGGTAGTGGCTCTGCGCTACTACCACGGCATGACCCAGCAAAACTGCGCCAAGGTAATGCATGTCTCCCAGGTGCAGATATCCCGTCTGGAGCGCCGGGCGGTGGAGCTGCTGCGGCAAAAGCTGGAATGAGGAAAACAAAAGCCTGAAAGTTCAGACGGGAACTTTCAGGCTTTTTTAATTTCAGTTACATCTGTTTTTTTAAATTCTTGAAGGGCAAAGGACGCCACTATTATGAGCATGGGGATGAGGGAATACTTATACCGCCCTGAGACCTCTACGATAAGGTGGGCAAGTATCAGCCCTATGGAATACAAGGGGGCCATATATACCGATGCAAATACAGGTCTGCGGAATAGGACAGCTGCGCCAAGGAGGCTCAGTAGAGCTAAAAAGTAATAATAGACGTTGCTTATGGCTGAGCTGAGCTTGAAAGCCAGAGGACTCAGCTCTCCCTGGGCATAAAAGGCCCCGCCCTCATCGTTGCCCATTAGCTTTGCCAGCTTTGCGGAAAAAAGCTTTGGGAAATTTATCTCCCCGCTGCTCAGGCGTTTTTCTACCTCCTTAAGCATCTGCTCCTGGGCATACACGGCATCACCCTGGTAACGGTAGCTCATGAGCTTGTCCATGTCCTCTTCCGAATAGCTGCCAAGGCTGTCCATATTCAGCCCCACATAGATGTTATAGGCGGGGATATCTGGGGTCTTGTCAAATATGTGCAGATATTCCCAGCGAAACCACTGTTGGTCGCAACGGGAATAGGCGCCGAACATGGAGAGGGTAAACGCTGCGATTATAAGCCAGACTTTCAGCCTCTTCAGTTGCTTTCCCCTTAAAAGGAAGAGCCATAGGAAAAAGGCCACGAAAAGGATGATTGCCACAGGCCGAGTGACGTTTACTGCCAACAGCAGCGCCCCGCAGCCAAGGCCCAGGGGCAGGGCCGCCAAGAGCCTCAGCCACCAGGAACCGTCTCTGTCCAGAGCCAGACTGAGAAGAAGAAGGAACAACAGTATAAGACATGTGTACAGAGGCTCGGACATGACCATGGAGTTGTACATAAGCTTGGATGGACAGACGCTCCACAGGAAAAAGGCCGTTGCAGCCGCTTTTTGGTTTACCCAGCGTAGGCAGAGTATATAGATACACAGCCCGGAAATGAGGGTGAGGGCCACATTCAGTATGGGGGCCAGCAGAGCAGACTGGCCAAAGAGGCGCATCATAAGCCCAAGGAAGGTGGAGTAGCCAAGAATATGTGGAAAGAGGCCCAGGTAAAGCATATCTACCCGCTCGTCACGGGCTATGGCCAGGGCGGTATCATAAAAGGTCTGAAAATCCACCGTGGGTTCTATCTGAAAGACCAGCACCCAGGCCAGGTTCAAAAGCAGACAGAAAAAGCTGAGAATAAGCCCTGTGATAAAGGTTCCGGGCAAATGGACGTTTTCCAGAAATTTTCCAAGCTTGTCCCTAAAAAACCAGAGGCAGAGGAAAAAAGCTGCCGCCGCAAGAAACTCCAAGATATAGCTGGGATTTGCCAGCTTGCCTAAGGTCCCCAGGAGCACTCCCAGGCCCAGCAGGAGCATATAGATGCCCAGCATTATTCTTATAAAGGTTTTGGATGTTTTTTCCAGCATGTCATGCACCGCCTTGCCCGGCTTCAGATGGGAGGGCATATATTTCATCTATACCGTAATAGGCCGCCAAATCGTAGTTGGGCCAGCTCCAGCAGTCCTCATATATATCAGCCAGGAGATAGGCCCCGCTATACTTTGTATCGGCCACATAGGGCTGGAGCCAAACCTGTGTCTCTCCATTTTCAACTGCGGTCTCTATAGCGGCCTCCCGCCGTATGTACTGGCTGTACACGTTGGCAATATCGCCCAGGCCCAGCACAAACTGGAAAATAAACAAACTGCCGGCCAGGGCCGCCGCCAGGGGCAGCCAGCGTCTGAAGCCTGCCTGGCAAAGCCGGGAAAGCATTAGAGCGCAGGAAATCACCAGAAGCATGGACATCATAAGCAAGGAACGCCAAGGGAAATATATTGCGGCGGCAAACAGGACTATTGAGGCCCAGGCGCCCAGAAAGAGAATCACCGAGGTGACGATAAGCTCTCTCTGCATTTTAAAACAGATGCAGGCTGTCAGCAGCACGGCATAAAGAGAGAACAGGACCATCATGGTCTCCTGCGGGGCGCTTATCATACGCTTTATATTTTTGGCTATGACCTCCAGAGAAAAAGAGCCGGTGCGGCCGCTCCACTCCGAGGGTGCGCTCATCAGGTACAAATAGCCGAGAGCAGCCACGAAGAGGGACAGCAGCAGAAAACGGGGGAGTTTCTTGTCCCTGCGCCACAGACACAGAAGGAAGCAGAAGGCTATAAACAACATTCCAAAAGAGGCTCCCTCGGAATAGGAGCCGGCCAGAAAAGCCAGGGGCATAAAGAGAAGTTTCCCTAGCCTGCCGAAGGGTGAGGCGCTGAGATTGAAGAGATAGGCTCTGCAATAGGGGAATATGAATGTGTAAATGAAAAAGAAGGCCCAGGCATAGTTGCATGCGCCGTCAAGCCAAAGAAAGACCTGGCCGAATACAGGGGTGTAAAGCCATACCAGAAAAAGAACTATGAGCATTATCGCAAAGTCACGTCCGCTGTCATTGCTGCGTATGGTAAGATAAATGAGAGAAAATGTAGCCAGCGCAACAAGGGAATTGGCCAGAGAGAAAAGCGCCTTAGGCAGCATTAAAAAAAGATGGGCAAAAAAGTGAGCTGCCATTCTGCCGTTCATGCTGCTTCGGTGGGCTTCAAGGGAGGAGAAAATGCCGGAGAGGGAGCTTATCCTGCTCCTGTCGGCATAACTAAAGGAATAGGAGTAGTCGTCAGCCAGCATAGGAGTAAAAAAGCTGAGTACAAAAACAAGAATGAAAAGGAATAAAAATAACCAAAACAGGGCTTTTTTATAAGCAGTCAAAGTTTTATATTGCATAGGAAAAACCTCCCGCCCCAGCCCGTCCGGCCGCAATGAGACCCCATAAGGGACCGGGGGAACTAATGCTTACAATGGAATGATTAAAAGCTGACGTTCATGTCCACTATACCGGTAATGCCGCTGACAAGGCCGCTGTCGGTGAACTGCCACATGTCGTAGCGGCCGGGAAAATCGGGCAGCCGTGCGCTCTTGGTGTAGCTGGCCAGCCATATCGTATACTTGCTCAGAGAATTGTAATCCAAATTATTCTTATAATAATACTCCCCGGAATAGACTCCGGCCTCATAGCCTGCGTCAATTACCGTGCGGCAGAAGGCGTTGATTATTACCTCCCGCTCCGTGTTGCTCAGCTTGTCTGCCCGGCCTCTTGGGTAGTCACCGGAGTACTCCACATCTATGAATATAGGCAGCTCCAGATCCATGCCTCCTATGCACTCCAGAACATAGCTGGCCTCCTGCTGGGCCTCCAACGGGTTTGTAGCGGTGGAAAAGAAATAAACCCCAATGTCTATGCCGGCAATTTTGGCCTCCATTAGGTTCCTCTGAAACCACTCATCTTCATAAATGAGTCCAGTTTCCCAGCCCCGCCCTCCGGCTCGGAGTATGGCATAGTCTATACCCTGGGCGGCAACAGCGGGCCAGTTGATAAAGCCGTTATAAAAGGACACGTCTATACCCAGGGCCTTGGCGCACTGGCCGTACTGGTCAAAGAAATAGAGCTTGCCCTTTATCAGCTGCAGTCCGGTGAGGGGCAGACCATCATCGTCATAGTAGTAGGTGACGCCGCCTATGTTCTGCCAGCCGGTGAGGACGCCAGAATAGCTCTGCTCCATAGGTTCAGGACTGAGCTGGGGACTCTGGCTGGGAGTAGGACCGGGAGAGGACAGAGTCTCCTCTTCCAGAATGGCCTGCTCTTCGGCCTGGGATATATGGGCGAAGCCCTCTTCCTCTATAGGCGCCTGAGTCTGGACTGGCTCCTCCTGAACAACGCCGCGGGCGGCGTCTCCAACCAGGGACACTATGCTGGGCGCCAGGATAAGAGCGACGATGACCAGGGTGATGAAGGGGAGGATCACTATAAGGGCCCTCTCCATATGGGGCTCGTTTGCTTTATTCCACAGTCTGCTTAATAATTTTCTCATTCTAATCTCCGTAGGACGGCATGGCCGCATAAAAACAGATATAGTTATAGTAACCAAAACGGCGGAAAAAGTCAACAGAGCTATATTCAATGTGGCTCTTGTTATCCGGGCCGCTTTGTGCTAAAATCGTCGCCATGGATACCGAATTTGAAAAAAACTACATAGAGGCCCGGAGGGCCGTGGTAGCCGGGGATTTTGCCCGGCTAAATCCAATGCAGCGGCAGGCGGTACTCAGCACCGAAGGGCCGCTGCTTATTCTGGCAGGAGCCGGCAGCGGCAAGACCACCGTGCTCATAAACCGGATAGCAAACCTCCTGAAATACGGCAAGGCGGCGGACACCGAGGAGATCCCGCCGGATGCGAACGAAAAGCAGCTGGAGATACTGCGCCGGGGCGGAGCGGAGGCGGAGACTCTGGCGGCCTATGAGCCGGTGGAGCCCTGGCGCATCCTGGCCATCACTTTCACCAACAAAGCGGCGGGAGAACTGAAGGACAGGCTGGGCCGCATGCTGGGAGATAAGGCCAACGACATCTGGGCCTGCACCTTTCACTCCGCCTGTGTGCGCATACTGCGCCGGGATGCGGAGAAGCTGGGCTTTACGTCATCCTTCAGCATTTACGACACCTCCGACAGTCTCAGCCTTTTAAAGCACATAATAAAGGACATGGATCTGGACGAGAAGATGTTCCCGGCCAAGGCCCTGTTGGGAGAGATAAGCCGGGCCAAGGACAGCCGCATCGGAGCCGCCGAGTATCTGAAAGAAGCCCGGCAGAGCGGGGATATACGCCGCATCCGCTACGGCGAGATATACGGCGAGTATATGCGCCGGATGTTTTCCGCCAACGCCATGGACTTTGACGACCTTATATTCTTTACCGTGAAGCTCCTGGAGGAGCAGGATGAGGTCCGGGGCTACTGGCAGCGTAGATTCAAATATGTGCTTATAGACGAATACCAGGACACAAACCACCTGCAATATTTGCTGTCCTCCCTGCTGGCGGGAGGCTGGGGAAACATCTGCGTGGTGGGTGACGATGACCAGAGCATATATAAATTCCGGGGCGCCACTATTGAGAACATCCTCTCCTTTGAGCAGCAATACAGGGGCTGCCGCACCATACGCCTGGAGCAGAACTACCGCAGCACAACTCACATCCTGGATGCAGCCAACGCCGTCATCCGCCACAACCAGGGGAGAAAGGGCAAGGAGCTGTGGTCCGATCAGGGCAGCGGAGAGCTGCCGGAGCTCTATGTGGCCGATAATGAGCACGACGAGGCCCAGTATGTGGCCTCGAAAATAATGGCGAACTACGGCCGGGGAGCCAACTGGCGGGACCATGCGGTGCTGTACCGCATGAACGCCCAGTCCAACCAGCTGGAGTATGCCTTCAAGCGAAACGGCATACCTTACCGGATAATCGGCGGCACCCGCTTCTTTGACCGGGCCGAGGTGAAGGACGTGCTGGCCTACCTCTGCCTCATCGCTTCCAGCTCCGACGATCTGCGACTGAGCCGGATAATAAACAGCCCCCCCAGGGGTATAGGCGAGCGCACAGTGGAAACCGTGCGTCAGCTGGCTATAGACGGGAGCTGCTCCATGTTTGATATTCTCTGCCGGGCGGAGAGCTTTCCTCAGCTCCAGCGTTCCGGATTGCGGCTGCGGCAGTTTGCCTCCATGATAAGGGAGCTCCAGGACTTTGCCAAGGATAACAGCCCGGACGCCATTTTCGACGAGCTGATGGAAAAGACCGGGTACATCCGCACACTGGAGGAGAAAGGCACCGTGGAGGACACTGCCAGAGCCGAGAATGTCCAGGAGCTGAAATCCAGCATTATAAGCTATATGAAGGAATCCGGCGACGAGAGCCTGGAGGGCTATCTGGCGAACGTGGCCCTCTATACCGACATGGACAATTATGACAGGGAAGCCGACTGCGTGGTCATGATGACCATACACTCGGCCAAGGGTCTGGAATTTCCCAGCGTGTTCATCGTGGGTATGGAGGAGGGCATCTTTCCCGGCGTCCGGGCCATAGGCGAGCAGGACGAAATGGAGGAGGAGCGGCGGCTGTGCTATGTGGCCATAACCAGAGCCAAGGAGCAGCTGCACCTGGTCTGCGCCCGGCAGCGCATGCTCTTTGGCCGCACCACCTCCAACCGGGTTTCACGCTTTGTGGACGAGATACCCGACGAGCATATAAAAAAGAACATCCCCAGAGGCTACGGCTACGGGGAAAAGAGCCGTATTCAGTCGGAGTTTGCCCGGAAATCTCCCCGGCAGGGCCGCAGCCCTGTGGCTGCGCCCACGGTGAAGGCGCCCGCCGCACCGGCCAAGGCCCCCAGCTTTCAACTGGGGGACAAGGTGCGTCATAAGGCTTTCGGCCCCGGCGTTATAAATAAACTCACCCCAATGGGGGGAGACTATCTCATAGAAATCAACTTTGAAAGCGCCGGTACCAAGAAGCTGATGCTCCGGGCAGCGGCCCAGTTTATGAGCAAGGAATAGAGAAAGATGAAGGGAAAAGGATTACAGGGCAGACTGGCCCTGCTGCTGTGTGCAATAATCTGGGGCACCTCTTTCGTGGTGCTGAAAAACACTTTGAACAGTATAGGCACCATGTGGGTGCTGTCCATACGTTTTACCGTGTCGGCGGTGCTGCTGGCTGCGGCGGCGGGCAGGCGGCTTAAAAATGTGAGCCAGCGCTGCATCCAGGGGGGAGCCCTGGCGGGACTGAGCCTGGCTCTGGCCTATATAGTCCAGACCTATGGCCTGGTATATACCACTCCGGGGAAGAACGCTTTTCTCACCGCCACCTATTGCGTGCTTACCCCATTTCTGGCCTGGCTGGTGTATAAGCGCCGGCCCGGCCTTGCCAATGTGCTGGCCGCCTTTCTATGTATTACCGGCATCGGCTTCGTCTCTCTCACCGAGGGCCTGGGCAACGTAAATATAGGGGATATGCTCACTTTGATGTGCGGCTTTTTCTACGCCTTCCAGGTTATAATTCTGGAGCATTATAAAGACAGCGGCGAGGCCGTCACCATCTCCGCCATCCAGTTTGCCGTTGCCGCCCTCATCTGCTGGTTCGGCGCCGTGCTCTTTGAGCCTGCCCCCAAGAACGTGTCCGTGGACGCCTGGCTGGGTATAGCCTATCTCAGCGTGGCCTGCACCGCCATTTGCTTCTTCCTCCAGGCCTGGGGCATACAGTATACCAATTCCTCTGTGGCCGCCATGATAATGACCTTGGAGAGCGTTTTCGGCGTTTTGACCTCCGTGCTGTTTTATGACGAGCTGGTCACTGGGAAGATGCTCCTGGGCTTCGTGCTAATCTTTATGGCCGTCATCTTCAGCGAGGTGAAGCTGCCCTTCCTAAAAGGCCATAAGCCGGACAGGGCCTGATAACGGAAGCCGAAAGTCAACATAATTTAGTTGACATAATATTATAAAATACACATCCTGCATCTATCCGCAGGATGTGTATTTTTGTGCCGGGAGTTTTCCAGTTCAGCTGAAGGGTGGTATCGCCTATGGTAATGGCCGTAACGGCGTGGATGTCTATGGTGTCCTGCCAGTGGCAATAGAAATAGGCTATGCCGTTTTCATATTTTTGTATAGAGTCGCAGCCCGGGGCGGAAAAGTCCGAACCGTCTGCCATGTGCAGCGTGCCTCTTGTGACCTGGTCGGCGGCCCTGATCCAGGCCGTATTTTCATCCCTGTCCATCAGACTGAAATCCTCCATCTCCACCAGGAACCAGACGCCTGTGGCGC
>CALXGF010000133.1 GCA_944387735.1 uncultured Oscillospiraceae bacterium | reverse complement strand
ACGTTGGCGCTCATGGTCTCAAACTCGCCGCACAGGGAAGTGAGCAGGTTCCACTCGTGGGAGATGGACTCTATTGTAAAGCCGCAGGCCAGCTTGGGGTCGGTGCGCCAGGAGGGAGCAAAGTAGCTGCCTCTGAAGCCGAAGCCGGGACCCACCCGGTAGTCAAAGACATTGACGGGCTCGCCCAGGGCGCCGGAGGCAACCAGCTCATGGAGCTTCTGGAAGGCGGGGCGGTAGCGGTGGGCAAAGCCAACGATTATCTTGGCCTCGTACTTCTGCTCCATGTCCTTCAGCTTCTGAGCATCTTCAAGGGTGGTGGCGATGGGCTTTTCCATGTACAGAGGCACATGGGCGGAGAGCACCTTCTCCACATAGTCCAGACGCTTGGTGGGAGGAGTGCAGAGCACTACATAGTCCGCTTTGGCTATCCACTCATCCAGCTGCTCGTAACTGATAGCCTCGCTGCCGAACTCTGCGCAGTATTTTGAAAGACCCGCCTCGTTCACATCGTAGGCGGCAATAACCTTGCCGCCGAGCTTGACGACTGCCCGCCCATGGGAGTAGGCAATGTCGCCGGTACCGATCATTACTACATTCATGGTTTTCATCTCCTAATAATTCCTTTTTTGCTGCAACGTATTTTGCATTTTCACTAACTTGTAATACAAGTATATTTCCAGATAAGTAACATGTCAAGGGATGAATTGCCTTTTTACCCAAAAATCGGGATTATTAACAAGGTAAAATGGCGTTTTTTGTGCAAAACACAGGATTGTCAGAACTTTGGCGAAGATTTGGAACACGGAAGCATATATACTTTTCGCAAGTCCGAAAGATATTTTCATTGCTTTTTTCTTAACAAAAAGGGGCGGGCTTTTTTACAGCAAGAGCACGGGGAGGCAGCCGGAGGGCGCAGCCTTTACCGGAAGGCAGCAGCCGCAGGTCCTTATTATGCCGGACTTTGAGCAAAAGCCGGCCTTGTTAAACAAAATCCAGGGGAATATTGACGCTGAAATAATGGTATGCTATACTGAACAGTAATTTGAAATGAAGGAGATGTATATCCTAAAATGGATGATGGCAGTCGATTGCCATGGATAATAGCGGTGCTTCTGCTTTTCTGTGCGGCTTTTTTTGCCGTATCGGAGACGGCCTTTGCCTCCTGCTCCAAGAGCCACATCAGAGCGGCGGCAGATCGGGGAGACGGCCGGGCAAAGACGGCGCTGCTTATTCTGGATGACTTTGATAAGGCCATAAGCACCCTGCTGATATGTACCAATATCGTACATATCGCAACGGCCTCTATCGTCACCGTGGCGGTGACAAAGCTGTGGGGACTCAGCGCAGTGTCTGTAAGCACTATAGTTACCACCATAGTGGTGTTCTTTGCCGGGGAGATGCTGCCAAAGAGCGTGGCCAAGAAATACAGCGAACCCCTGGCTCTGGTCACCGGTCCCATACTGCGCTTTTTGATGAAGGTGTTTGCCCCGCTGTCGGCTCTGCTCACCTGGATAGGGCAGTCCGCCGCAAAGTTGACGCCGGACGAAAACCCTGTATCCGTAACCGAGGATGAGCTGTACGATATAATAGAAGATATGACCGAAGAAGGCAGCCTGGACGAGGAGCAGGGGGAGCTTATCTCCTCGGCCCTCCAGTTTGGCGAGGTGACGGTGGAAAGCGTCCTCACCCCCAGGGTAGACCTGGTGGCTGTGGATATAGGCAGCAGCCTGGAGGATATCCTCACCGTGATAAAGGGCACCAACCACGGCCGCCTGCCGGTATATCAGGGCAGTATCGATAACATTATCGGCGTCTTGCAGATAAGGAAATTTATCAAGGCATATCTGCGCCTGGGGAAAAATCTGGACATAAAGCCTCTGATGGACGAGGTGTTCTTTATCCATCAGAGCACCAATATCGACGAGCTTCTGCCGGTCATGTCCAAGCGAAAGCTGAACATGGCAGTTGTCACCGACAACTACGGCGGCACTCTGGGCATAGTCACTGTGGAAGATATCCTGGAGGAGCTTGTGGGCGAGATATGGGATGAAGACGACGTGGTGGAAGAGAGCTATGTGGACCTGGGGGACGGGGTATACCTGGTAGACGCCGACGAGTCCGTCAGCGACGTCTTTGAAAAGCTGGGCTTTGAGGACCCGGAGGGGGACGAGGAGCTGGTGAATACCCTCATGGGCGAGTGGGCCTATGAGCAGTTTCCCTCCATACCCAAGGTGGGGGACAGCTTCAGCTACCATGAGGTGCAGGTCACCGTGGCCTCCATGGTCCATAACCGCATAATGAAGCTTAAAGTCGCCCTGCTCCCGGCGGAAGAGGAAGGGGGCGAGGAAGAGTGAGCCTGTACCTGGTTATAATGGGCATAGTTTTATGCATCTGCTTTTCTGCCTTCTGCTCCTCCTCGGAGATGGCTTATTCATCCTGCAACGCCATGCGACTGGAGAGCATGAAAAACAGCGGCTCCAAGAGAGCGGGCACGGCTGTGCTTATAACAGAACGCTTTGACGACGCTCTCAGCGCCATACTCATAGGCAACAACCTGGCAAATATCGGGGCCTCCTCCCTGGCCTCGGTGTTGGTGATAATGCTCACCGGCACGGAGGACTACGCCTGGCTGGCCACTCTGATACTGACCTTGCTGGTGATAATCTTCGGGGAGACAATGCCCAAGATCACCACCAAGAAAAACCCCAATACAGTGGCGGTGCGCCACGCCGGGGCCGTGCGATTCATGATGATAATTCTCCGGCCTCTCATCTGGCTGGTGGTGAAGCTCATTCACCTGATAACCTTCAAGCTGCCGGTGCAGGACCAGGGCGGCCCTGAGGAGGCGGTGGAGGAGCTCCAGTCCATCATAGAGACCGCCGAGGTGGAGGATGTGCTGGACGAGGATCAGTCGGAGCTTCTCCAGGCTGCTATTGACTTTGCGGAGGTCTCCGCCCTGGAGGTGATGACCGCAAGGGTGGATGTCTGCGCCATAGACATAGACGACGACTGGGAGGATATCCTCTCCGTAATAGAGGAGGCGCCCTATTCCCGCCTGCCGGTGTATGAGGACGGGATGGACAATATCATCGGCGTGCTGTATCTCAACCACTTTTTGAAGGCCCTCAGCGACGGGGACCGGGTGGATATCCGCAAGCTGCTGATGCCCCCCTGCTATGTGTATAAGACTATGAAGCTGCCGGCGGTCCTCAACCAGATGCGCCATGCAAAGCAGCACCTGGCCATAGTTACCGACGAATACGGCGGCACTCTGGGGGTGCTGAGCATGGAGGATGTGCTGGAGCAGATTGTGGGGGATATCTGGGACGAGACCGATACCGTGGAGCAGGAGATGGTCCGTCGCCCCGACGGCTCTTATGAGCTGGAGGGCACCATGCTACTGGAGGACTTCCTGGAGGCCATAGGCCGCAACGCCGACGACTTTGAGGCGGAGAGCAATACCGTGGGCGGCTGGACCCTGGAGATGTTCGGGGGCTTTCCCAAGGTGGGAGACAGTTTCCGCTATGAAAATATGACCGTTACCGTGCTGAGCATGGTGGACGGCCGCCGGGTGGGCAAGGTGCTTGTCCAGCTGGACGAAAAGAAAGATGAAGAATAAAAGAAAAAATGCTTGCAGAGATTTACTGCAAGCATTTTTTCTGAGCGATTATTACCACAAGCCCGCCGGTATATTTTCCGGCGGGCTTGTGCAGAGGTGTAAGAAGGAAAAACGGAAATGGGAGGCTGCTGTTAGAAAGGAACAATTTAAAGAGGGGGGCTTGATATTCAGCCGCGCTCGGCCTCGGAATAACTGTAGAGAATCTCCCCGGTGACTGCATCCAGGGAATATTCATACTCCATGCCCGCCGTCTCGAAATCCACGTCGTACCAGGCCGAGCCGTAGCCGGAATCGAAATCAATGTCCCTGTCTCTCAGGGCGGAAATGTCCACACCGGCGTCATTGAGGGCTATCCGCAAAGCCTCGTCCCGGCCTATATACAGGCTGTTGTGGCGGTAGATGAAGAAGCCCCCTATGGCTCCTCCAACCACCAGCAGCAAGACCAGAATTATCACAAATACCTTCAGAAATTTTTTCATCTTTTTTCTCCTTTTGCAGTTTATGACTGAAGTATATTGTAATATCCTAAGAAAAGAATTAAAATTAAAAAAAGAAAAAAATTTTGTCCGGGCCATGGGGACTTAAAGGGCTGTTGACAAGGCGGCAGAGGAGATGTACAAAGCCAGGAAGTAAAATCTGCCTGGAGAAGCTAATAAATTTATTAATAATTTGGACTATTATTAAAAAAAGCAGGGAAAGGGGGCGGAGAGATGCGCATACTCGTAGTGGAGGACGAAAAGCATCTGAACCGGATAATAAGCGAGGCGGTGGAGGACGAGGGCTACAGCGTGGACAGCTGCTACAATGGCCTGGAGGCTCTGGAATATTTGGAGTGCGCCCAATACGACGTGATAATCCTGGATGTGATGATGCCGAAAATGAACGGTTTCCAGCTGGTGAAAAAGCTGCGGGACAGAGGCGACAGGACCCCGGTGCTGTTTCTCACCGCCAGGGACGCCGTAGCCGACCGGGTGGAGGGGCTGGAGAGCGGAGGGGACTACTATCTCACCAAGCCCTTTGACTTCAAGGAGCTGATGGCGGTGGTGCGGGTGATGGCGAGAAAGTACACCGGCAACCGCTGCAACGTATATACAATAGCGGACCTGAGCCTGGACAGCAACACCAGGACCGTGACCAGGGCGGGGAAGAACATAGAGCTGACCGCCAAGGAATTTTCCCTGCTGGAGTACATGATGAGGAACAAGGAAGTGGTGCTCTCCAGGGAGATGATAGAGAACAACCTCTGGAACTACGACTATGAGGGGGGCACCAACGTGGTGGACGTGTACGTGGGCTACCTGAGAAAGAAGATGGACACGGGCTTTTCAAAAAAGCTCATCCACACGGTATGGGGCACCGGCTGGGTGCTGAAGGAAAAGTAAAGGAGCGGGCCTATGCTGTCGGTAAAAATGCGGATGACCCTGTGGTTCACCCTGATGGTGCTGCTGATGGCGGCCATGGTGCTGGTGTTCGTGCTGGTGATAAACGCCAACGCCATTACCGACGACCCGGCGGGCCGCCTGGTAAAAGTGGTGCTTTCCAACGTGGGCGACGTGGAGTTCGACCACGGCCGCTTTGAATGGGACGACCTGGAGGTATACAAGCGGGGCGTTTACTGCGAGTTCTACAACGAGCAGGGGGAGCTGCTCATGGGGGCCATACCTGAGAATATGGACATCAGCCTGCCGCTGGAGACAAATGTAATGAGGAGCCAGCTTGTGGACGGGGTGGAATACTATGTCTATGACAGCTATGTGAATATGGACGTCACAGGCTTGTGGATAAGGGGAGTGGTCAACGCCAACGACCGTTCGGGCCTGATGCGTACCATACTTATCCTGACCCTCAGTATTGTTCCCGGCCTGCTGCTCCTGGCTGTGGGGGGAGGCTGGCTGATAGCCTGGCTGTCCTTCCGGCCCATGGATAAGATGATAGGCATAGCCAACGACATCTCAGACGGGGGAGACCTGAGCCGCAGGCTGGCCCTGAAGCGGGGACCAAAGGAGCTGAAAAGGCTGGGGCGGGTCTTTGACAGGATGTTCGAGCGGCTGGAGCAGTCCTTTACAGCGGAGAGCCAGTTCGTCTCCGACGCCTCCCATGAGCTGCGCACGCCTATCACCATAATCCTGGCCCAGTGCGACCGCTCAAAACGCAAGGACGAGAGCAAGGTGGATTTCCTCACGTCCATTGGAGTTATAGAGGAGCAGGCCAAGGGCATGTCCCAGCTGGTGCAGCAGCTGCTGGGCCTGACCCGTATGCACCACGGCACCGACCGCTATCCCATGAAAAAAGGGGATATAAGCGCCTTCGTGGAAATGTGCGCCAACGAGTTCGTGCCGGAGAACGACCGGGGAATAGAGCTGAAAACGGAGGTAGACAAGAACATCTCCCTGAAGTTCAACGCCGCCCTCATATCCAGGGTCATTCATAACCTGCTGCAAAACGCCTATAAGTACGGCAAAGACGGGGGACATATCCTCCTGAAGCTGAAAAAGCTGAAGGACGGGGCGGAGATATCCGTTGCCGACGACGGCATAGGCATAGCCAAACAGGACCTGGACAAGGTGTGGAAGCGCTTCTGGCAGGCGGACAGCTCCCGAAGCGAGGACGGGGGCAGCGGCCTGGGCCTTGCCATGGTGAAGGAGATAGCCGGCTTCCACGGGGGCAGCGTCAGGGTGGACAGCCAGCTTGGCAAGGGCAGCACCTTCACCGTGTTTCTGCCCGACTGAAAAATTCAGGCAAAACGGTAAAACCCCGGCGGATAGTAGCTCCGCCGGGGTTAATCATATGTCAGGCGTATTATATTTTGAACATCACCAGGCCGTAGCCCATGACGCAGAGGAACATCACCGCTGCCAGCAGCAAGGTGCCGGGGAGACGTTTTCGTGGTTCCACCACGTTTTTCAGCCTGCAGCGCATGGTGCGCCCGGCGGCGGAGAGACAGCTGGTAAATCCGGGAGCCCTGCCGGAGCTGCCCAGGAGCAGACGGGCGTAAGCCTGCCGCTCCTCCCGGCCCACAGCAGCACCGGCACGCAGTCGGCCACCATGCACAGCAGGGGCAGGAGCAGAAGCAGCAGACCGAAATATATGCTTATGGTCAGTATAGCTCCCAGAAAAAACCCGGTCAGGATCTCAAAATTGCCCGGGCCAATAAGCAGGATAAGGAGCAGATATATCCCCAGCACTATGGGCAGGGTAAGGGGGTCGAAGTACACATAGGTAAATTTGTGCCCGGCCGGAGCGTCGAGAAAGGCCATGGAGACCGGGGCATAGAAGATCCCCGGCGCTTCCGAACACAGGGCCGGGGGAAGCCCGGAAGTCCGGAGGAGCCGGGGAAAGGGGTGTCGGTGTTGTTTTATACGGGGAGCGGGAGACTCACACCAGAGGGTTGCGGAGGGTGCCGATGCCCTCTATCTCCACGTCCACCACATCGCCGGGGCGGAGCCAGCGCTTTTCCTTGCCCTCCAGGGCCACGCCGCTGGGGGTTCCGGTGTAGATGAGGTCGCCGGGGCAGAGCTTTATGTATTTGGAGGCATAGCTGATTATCTTGGCGCAGGAGAAGATCATGTCGCCGGTGCTGCCGTCCTGGCGCAGCTGGCCGTTCACATAGCTGCGGATGGCCTTGGGCACATCCGGGTCATAGGCGTCGGCGGTGACTATGCAGGGGCCGCAGGGGCCGAAGCCGGGCATGGTCTTGCCGATGAGCCACTGGCCGCTGCGCATCTGGGCGTCTCTCAGGGAGAAGTCGTTTCCGCAAGTGTAGCCGAAGATGG
>CALXGF010000132.1 GCA_944387735.1 uncultured Oscillospiraceae bacterium | reverse complement strand
TTATCTTCACGCCCCGCTCCATCAAGGGCTGGGCCAGGTTGATGGCAGTCTGGCCGCCCAGGGAGGCGATGACCCCCTCCGGCTTTTCAAACTCTATGATGTTCATAACGTCCTCGGCGGTGAGGGGCTCGAAGTAGAGCTTGTCGGCGGTGGTATAGTCGGTGGAGACGGTCTCCGGGTTGTTGTTTATGATTATGGCCTCATAACCGGACTTCTTTATGGTGGTGACGGCATGGACGGTGGAATAGTCGAACTCCACCCCCTGGCCTATACGGATGGGGCCGGCTCCCAGCACCACTATCTTTTTCCGGCTCCCCAGGCGAGAGGCGTTTTCCTTGGAATAGGAGGAATAAAAGTAAGGGATATAGGCGTTGGTGTGGCAGGTGTCCACCATTGGATAGCTGGGAAAGAGCTTCATCTCACGGCGGAGATTGAACACATCCAGCTCCTTCTCCTTCCAGAGCTTGGCGATATACTTGTCGCTGAAGCCCGTCTTCTTTGCCTCAGCGAGCAGCTCCCGGTCACCGGGCTTTGCCTCCAGGGTTTTCTCCATGTCCACTATCTTCTTTATGGACTCCAGGAACAGGGGGGTGATCATGGTCACTTCATAGAGCTTGTCTATGCTGACGCCCCGGCGCAGCAGCTCAGCCACGGCAAAGATGCCGTCGTCCCTGAACTGGCCCAGGTAGTCCAGTATAGTCTCAGTCTCCATGTGGTCGAACTTGGCCATGTGGAAATGGCAGACGCCTATCTCCAGGGAGCGCACGGATTTAAGCAGGCACTCCTCCAGGTTTGCGCCTATGCCCATCACTTCGCCGGTGGCCTTCATCTGAGTGCCCAGCACGTTGGGGGCGGAGGCGAACTTGTCAAAGGGGAAGCGGGGCATCTTGGCCACCACGTAGTCCAGGCTGGGCTCAAAGGCGGCGTTGGTGTTGGCTATGGCGATGTCCTCCAGAGCCATGCCCACGGCTATCTTTGCGGTGACTCTGGCTATTGGGTAACCGCTGGCCTTGGAGGCCAGAGCGGAGGAACGGGACACTCTTGGGTTTACTTCTATGAGATAATACTCGCTGGAATTTGGGTTGAGAGCAAACTGCACGTTGCAGCCGCCCTCTATCTTCAGGGCCCGGATTATCTTGATGGCGCTGTCGTTGAGCATCTTCAGGTCGTGGTCGTTCAGGCTCATGATGGGGGCCACCACTATGGAGTCTCCGGTGTGCACGCCCACGGGGTCCACATTCTCCATGCCGCAGATGGTGATGGCATGGTCCTTTGAGTCCCGCATGACCTCAAACTCTATCTCCTTGTAGCCCTTGACGCTCTTTTCAATGAGCACCTGGTGCACCGGGGAAAGCTTAAAGGCGTTTATCCCGATGTCCTCCAGCTCCTGCTCGTTGTTGGCAAAACCGCCGCCGGTGCCGCCCACGAAGAAGACAGGGCGCAGCACCACAGGATAGCCGATCTCCCTGGCGGCGGCTCTGGCCTCCTCCAGGCTGTAGGTTATCTGGGAAGGGATGGTGGGCTCCCCTATGGACTGGCACAGCTCCTTGAAGAGCTCCCGGTCCTCGGCCTTCTCTATGCTCTCGCTGCTGGTACCCAGCAGCTCCACCCGGCACTCCTTCAAAACGCCCTTCTTCTCCAGCTGCATGGCCAGATTCAGGCCGGTCTGGCCGCCGATGCCGGGGACTATGGCGTCGGGCCGCTCGTACCGGAGGATCTTGGCGATGTACTCCAAAGTCAGAGGCTCCATGTAAACCTTGTCGGCAATGCTGGTGTCGGTCATGATGGTGGCGGGATTGGAGTTGCACAGGACCACCTCGTAGCCCTCTTCCTTCAGAGCCAGGCAAGCCTGAGTGCCTGCATAGTCAAACTCTGCGGCCTGGCCTATAACGATAGGGCCGGAGCCTATGATGAGTATTTTCTTTATATCCGTTCTCTTTGCCATTTCAGTTCCTCCGTAAAAACTCTTCCCGCTTGTGGACTTTATTATCTGTTATATACGGCTTTGCCGTTATATACGGTCATCAGGCAGCGTCCGCACACATGCCAGCCCTGGAAGGGCGTTGAGCGGCCCTGAGACTTGAACTCTGCCGGGTCTATCCTGTAGCTCTCCCCCAGATCCCACAGAGAGAACTCATCCCCCATGTCTATACCGAAGCGCCGCCGTGGGTTCCAGCACATCAGCTCCAGCAGCTTTTGCAGGCTTATCTCCCCGGTGAGTACAAGATTTGTGTACAGCAGAGGAAAGGCGGTCTCCAGGCCCACAATGCCGAAGGCGCTGTTCTCCAGGCCCCGGGATTTCTCTGCCTCCGAGTGGGGGGCGTGGTCGGTGGCGATTATCTCTATGGTGCCGTCCTTTATTCCCTCTATCAGAGCGAGCCTGTCCTCCCGGCTGCGCACCGGGGGATTCATTTTAAATCGGCCGTCCTCCAGAAGCATACTGTCATCCAGCAGCAGGTAATGGGGAGCCGTTTCGCAGCTCACGTCCAGGCCCCTGGCCTTGGCTCTGCGGATGAGCTCCACGCTCTCCTTGGTGGACACATGGCACACATGATAGGCGCAGCCGGTCTTTTCCGCCAGCTTCAAATCCCGCTCCACCTGGGCGTATTCGCTCTCGGAGCAGATGCCCTTGTGGCCGTGGGCTTTGGCATAGTCCCCATCGTGGATGCAGCCGCCCTTCAGCAGGGAGTTCACCTCGCAGTGGGCCACGATGAGCTTGCCCAGCGCCTTTGCCCGGAGCATGGCCTGCTCCATAAGCTCCTCGCTCTGGACTCCCCGGCCGTCGTCGGAGAAACCCGCCACATAGGGGGCCAAGGCATCCATGTCGGAAAGGCGCTCCCCCTTCTCACCTGCGGTGATGGCGGCGTAGGGCACGACGTTTATGCAGGCGTCTTTGTCTATTATCTCCAGCTCCCTCCGGAGCTGCTCCGGGCTGTCCGGCACAGGGTCCAGATTTGGCATGGCGCACACCTCCGTAAAGCCCCCGGCGGCTGCGGCGGCGCAGCCTGTGGCCACTGTCTCCTTATAAGAAAATCCCGGCTCTCTGAAATGTACATGTACATCACAAAAACCGGGAAAAATACTATATCTGTCGTTGTCAAAATCAAAGGAGCGGCCCTCCAAAGAGAACAACTGTCCCTTGGGAGCCTTGTACTTATCCAGCTTGAAGGTCAACATCTTGTCGTTCATTCCGCATCCTCT
>CALXGF010000131.1 GCA_944387735.1 uncultured Oscillospiraceae bacterium | reverse complement strand
CCTGGCCGGTCTCTATGGCGGTGCCGAACTTGCTGTCCACCTTGCCGGTGGCCACAGCGTCATAGGTGTGGGGGTCTATGCCCGGGGTGAGGCGCAAAAGCAGCTTCTGGCGTATGCCCTTTTCCGCAGCGATGGCGGCGATGGCGTCCAGCTCCTCCCGGTTATCCACCACGAAGTAGCCCACCCCCAGGTCCATGGCGAAGGCTATGTCCCAATCGGTCTTGTTGTTGCCCTGGAAGAAGGCTTGCTCCATGGGGAAGCCCGCCTTCATGGCGGTGTACAGCTCTCCGGCGGACACGGCGTCTATACCCATGCCCTCCTCTTTGGCTATCTGGTAAATGCGTTTGAAGGAGTTGGCCTTGCCGGCGTAGATGGGCAGGGAGCCGGGGCCGAAGCTCTCCCGGAAAGCCTTCAGGTACATGGCCATGTTCTCCCTTATGCGTACCTCGTCCATGAGGTAGAGGGGCGTGGAGTATTTTTCCGCCAGAGCCACAGTATCGTGGTCCCGGAAATACAGGTGAGCGTTTTCACCTATAGAAAGATTGTCGCTTATCAGCTTAGCCTTCTTCATACAGACCTCCGCCGGGAAAAATCTTCAAACATAGTAGCATACGCTCCGGGAAATAGCAAACAAAAAAAGGAGGAAATATGCATTTCCCCTTTGCCTGTCCGGGCCTACGCTTAGGTAGGCAGAAAGAAAAAATACACGGAAAGTTAAAGAATACGTGGAAAAACCGGGAAAAATTCTCAGGAAAATTAAGGATGGCTTCAGCTTTGCCCGCTATAATTGGAAAACAGAAAGGCCGGGAGCATACCCTGCCTTGAAGGTCATACCCGGAAAGGAGCGGCATATGGACATGGAAAACAAGGACGGCGCCTTACAGGCGGCGGAGGAAGAGACACGGCAGCGGGACGAGGAGCTCTTCGACTCCCTCAAGCGCAGCAAGAAGGAGCGCAGAAAAAAACGCATACGCACCATAGCCATAGTGGTGGGAGTACTGGCGGCAGTGCTCATTGCCGCCGTGCTCATTCTCCGCCGCCAGGTGCGGGTGAACTTCGCCATGGACCAGGGCGAGGTGCTCAGCGCCACGGTGGAGCGGGGCACCATCAGCACCGTGGTCTCCGGCTCCGGCATGCCTGACATGGAGCCGCCCTTTGAACGATAAAAGAATAAAACGGGCTTTTCCCCGGAACGCTTTCAGTACTGCGCTCCGGGGAAAGGTTTTGCTGGAGAGACTTCAAAAAATTTCGGAAAATTCTGGAAGATACCGGAGAAAAGCCGAAAAAAGACATAAAAGGCTTTGAAAGGGGGATACATATATAATGAGAAGCTCAGGAAAAGTGTAAAAAAATAGGATTTTTTACAGGCATCCCCGGCTTTAAATTTGCCTTCCGGAGCACATACTGAATCATGCGACGAAATGTGCGGGAGGGAAAACATGAAAAAAACAATAATTACGGCGCTGTGGACGCTGCTTCTGGCCGGCTGTCTCACGGTGCCTGCCTTTGCCCAGGAGCTGCTTGTAGGCGGCCGGGTGGTGGGGGTACAGATAAGCATGAAAGGCGTGCTGGTGGCCGGGCTCTCTCAGGTGGAGACGGCGGAGGGCGGCAGCTTCCCGGCAAAGGATGCGGGAGTGCAGCAGGGCGACGTCATTTTAAAAGCCGGGGGCCGGACGGTGACCAAGGCCGCCGACGTGATTTCCGCCGTGGAGCAGGCCCAGGGCCAGCCGGTGGAGCTGGAGCTGGAGAGAGGGGATAAGACCATGAGCCTGAATGTGCAGCCGGTGCGCTCGGCGGAGGGCCAGTGGCTGCTGGGTATGTGGCTGAGAGACGGGGTGACCGGCATAGGCACTCTCACCTTTCAGGACCCGGAGAGCGGGGTCTACGGCGCCTTGGGCCACAGTATCTGCGACTCCGACAGCGGCATAAGGCTGCCGGTAGACCAGGGCAGCATTTGTGACGCCCAGATAATAGGCATCAATCCCGGAGCCGTGGGCTCGCCCGGCGAACTCAACGGCTGCGCCGACATGGGCAAGGCTTTGGGAAGCATAGTGCTGAATACCGACTGCGGTATCTTTGGGGAGAGCTACGGGACCTTGGGCAGCCGCAAAATAGAGAGCGGGTCCATGGCCACGGGCCCTGCCACTATGATCTCAACCCTCAGCGGGCGTGCCTCTCAGGAGTATGACGTGGAGATAAACCGCATTTATAAGGACAGCAGCGGGGAGCACGCCCTCATAAGCGTCACCGACCCGGAACTGCTGGAGAAGACCGGGGGCATAGTCCAGGGCATGTCCGGCAGCCCTCTGATACAAAACGGCAAACTGGTGGGCGCCGTTACCCATGTTTTTGTGAACGACCCCAGCCGGGGCTATGCTGTGAGCATAAACGATATGCTCCGGGCGGCTGGCATAGAGGACAAGGCGGCCTGAGTATTCAGGCTTCGAACTGACAGTAAAGCAGAACAGGCGGCGGATACTCCGCCACCTGTTCTGCTATTGACTGTAAAACTATTAAAAATATTTCTCCGAAAGAGCCGAAGCCCGGCGTCAGCAGATCTCACAGGGAAGCGATCACCAATCCGGGCGGTAGCTCATGCGGAAGGAGACCTCCGGAGCCGGGTTCTCCACCCGCTTGGTCTCGTTGCCCGTCTCGTCGTAGTATATACGCTCTATGCAGTTGCCCTCCTGGTCATATACGTTTTCGTAGCTGCTGGGGCGCTCATACAGGCCGTGGGTATAGCGGCGCAGTTCCCTGCCCTGGTCATCGTACTCGTAGGTGTACCAGATATAGGTGACGCCGTAGAGGCCGAACTCCGAGTGCTCTATAATATTGCCGTTTTCGTCATAGCGGCTGTCGCTGCCGTGACTGAGGTAGCCGCCGCTGGGGTAGGCCGCATAGTGGGTGCGGTTGCCGTTCTTGTCGTAAATGCTCAGCTCCCGGCTCATAGTGCCGTCGTAGTCATAGAAATAGGTCCACACGGAGAAGCTGCCGTCCTCGTTGTAGCTGAACTCGGTCTGGGTGTTCAGCTCTCCTGAAGAGTCGTACTGCTTTTGCAGCAGTATCCGTCCCTGCTGGTCATACTCATACTCGCTCCAGGCGGTCTTGTCGCCTTTGGAGTTATAGCGGCTGCGGCTGATCTCCAGGCCGTTTTCGTCATATACATATTCCCAACGGTAGTCTATACTGCGGTCTGCGTTATAGCGGTAGAAGGCGGTAGCCTGCCTTTGGTTGTTGTACTCATATATCTCCCAGTACAGGGCCTTGCCGTTGGCGGTGTAGCGTATGTACTGCAGCAGGTTGCCGTAGGCGTCGTAGCTGCTTTTGCCCAGCAGCGCCCCGTTTTCATATTCGTACAGCTTACGCTGTATCAGGCTGCCTTCCGGGGAGAGCAAGGTCCTTTCAAGCGGCATACCGTCCTGATAGCTGCACTCCTCCCCGTAGCTCAGCTTGCCGCTGCCGTCGTAGATACGCAGGGAGCTGCGGTTGCCGCTCTCGTCATAGCTGCACTCCCGGCGGAAGGAGACCGTGCCGTCGGAGCGCCGCTTGGTATGGGAGACTACCCGGCCCTGACTGTCGTATGTATAGAGGTCAAAGACCGGGGCGCTCTCCTGTCCGGAGGCGGCGCTGAGGGCAAAGACCAGGGCCATCAGCGCAATGACGGCCAGACCGACGCAGACCGCCGCCAGCCACCGGGGCGGCTTTTTCTTTTTAGACCGGCAGCCCGGCTTATTGCGAGACAACTCAGCTTGAGGGGCCGCCTCGGCGCAGGGAGACAACTCCGGCTGAAGATCCGCCCCGGCAGTTTCAAGGGTTTCAAATTCCGAAAGGGAGGGGAGCCTTTCTTGTTCCGGGGCCTGGGCTCCGGGCTCCCGGGCAGCCGCTTCCGGGGGGCTGTCCTCCATGCTCTGATTTTCTTTTAAAATGCTGGATTCAGACATAAGGGTCCTCCAAAGCTTTTGTCTTAAAGTTTGCGGGATCTATTTCCTGTGCTTGAGTCTGGTGAACAGGCCGGGGGAAATGTGCTGGGCCAGCACCAGCAGGCGGAACACGGACATGTTCAGCCACACCTGCCTGCTGCGCACCACGGAGCAGAGCAGATTGGGCACGCTGCCGCCAAAGACCTGGCGGCAGCGGCGGAGCACCTGGGGATCGTTTATTATACGGCCTACGTATTCCCTCTTTTCCCTGGGGCTGAGAGGGCAGTTGTCGGAAAAAACAGTGGTCATACAGGAGAAGATGCTCTTGGCAAACATATAGCGGCAATCTGCGTCAGCAGCCTCGCCGCAGCCCAGAGAGGCGCAGAGCTTCTGCACGGCGGCGTCCGCCTCCAGGCAAATCAGGGGCTTGTCCTGGCAATAACGGGAGATGAGGCTCTCCCCCGGATGGATGATATAGCGGTACTTGCACTGGGGCAGTATCTTCAGGCTGCCGGCCTTTTCCAGGCAGCGGAAGATAAACAGCCTGTCCTCGCCCCAGCGGTAGTCCGGAAAGCGCAGCGAGCTGCCGATAAGCTCCGCTCTGAACAGCTTGCCCCACACCTGATTCAGGAGATTGGACTTGTACAGCCGGCCGAAGGCGGCGCCCAGGCCCTCCCGATATATCAGATCCTCCGGCTCCCAGTAGTTCAGGGGCGGCTTTCCTCCCTCGACTATGGAAAAGCCGAAGAAGACCATGTCCGCCCCCTGGGCCCCGGCCATGGCGTATTCCACTGCGTCGGGCAGCAGCTCGTCGTCGGCGTCGGCAAACATCACGTATTCCGTTCCCGGCTCCAGGGCGTCCAGCCCCCGGTTGCGGGCCAGGGCGGGCCCGCCGTTGGGGACGCTTATGGGCGTGAGCCGAGAGTCCCGCTCATGTATGCTCCGGAGTATTTGGGCGGTGTCGTCGGTGGAGCCGTCGTCCACCACTATAAGACGCAGATCCCGGTAGCTCTGTTCCAAAATGCTGTTTACGGACTTCTCTATATATTTCCCGGCGTTGTAGGCGGGCATGATAACGGCAAGTCCGGCTGCCTTGTGTTCCATTGTTTCCTCCCTGTGTCAGCTGCGCCGGTTCCCCGGCTCTTCCCTGTAGATCTCCATGAAGAAATCGTACATGGGCAGAAGCTTCCCAAAATTGTCCGCAAGAAGCTCCGGCAGATTCGGGCTGAGTATGTCGCCTCCGAAATCCCGGCTCAGCTCCATCCCCAGGCGCTTGCGGTTATACCAGCGGTCTATTATTTCGCTGCGGCTCCCCTTGCTCCGGGCGTATTCCTCCCCGGTGACGGAAAAGCCGGATTTTGCGCCGGACTTTGGCAGACGCTCAAAACGGGCGGGTGTTGCGCGCACCTTCCTGCGGAAGGCGGCCGGCTGGGCGGCGGTGGCGCTGTAAAGGCCCTGGCCGTAACTGTAATCAGCGGCCCCCAGCTCGTTCCAGAAGCAGGGCCCGTCCAGCAAAATATCGTTGTCTTTCAGGGAGAACCACATATGGTCCTTGTAGGGCCCCCGGCCGAAGAGCCGGCGGGCGTCCCGGTATATGCGGGAGACGTGGAGGCGGAAACTGCGCTGGGGAAAACGCCGGGCCATCAGCTCCGCCGTATCGGCGGCCAGGGCCTTGAAGGGGGTGTTCAGAACCTGTTCAAATTCTTCCCTGTGTTCCAGGAACCAGGGCCTCTCGTTATTAAAAGCCAGTTCCCACAAAAAATTACTGGTCTGGGGGCTAAATCCGTTAAACATGGCCGTATACTATATCTCCTGAGGAAATTTTCCATAACAGTTTAACACAAGTCGGCAAGATTATCAATATTATACCCGCTTTACAGATACTGTACAAAAGTTATGTAATATGGTATATTTCATAGCAAAGCAAAAATCCCCTGAGACGGGAGACCGGGCGGGGAGACTGGAGACGAGAGATGAAAATAATCATTGCCGGCGCAGGCAAGATAGGCTACAGCGTGGCAGGCATCCTGGCCGACGAGGGCCACGACATCACCGTTATCGACAACGACGCCGCCACCATAGACAATCTGTCCAACAACCTGGACGTGATATGCGTGGAGGGCAGCGCAACCAATTCCGAGACTCTGCTGGAGGCGGGAGCCGCCGATGCGGACCTGCTCATGGCCGCAACCCGCAGCGATGAGACCAACATGGTCTGCGGCATATCCGCCAGAAAGCTGGGCACCAAGCACGTTATAGCCCGCATAAGGGACACGGACTACCTGCGGCAGATGGAATTTCTCCGGGAAGCCCTGGGCCTGTCGGTGATAGTGAACCCGGAGCTGGAGTGCGCCAGGGAGATATCCAGAGTCCTGCGCCTTCCCAGCGCCACCAGGGTGGACGCCTTCTCCAAGGGCAGCGCCGAGATAGCGGAGCACCGGGTCTGCCCCGGAGGCAAGCTGGACGGCATGCAGCTAAAGCAGCTGCCCCAGAACTTTAACGCCAAGGTCCTGGTGGGCGTGGTGGAACGAGGGGGGGAGGCCATCATCCCCAACGGCGACTTCACCCTGAGAAGCGGCGACCTTTTGAGCATCACCGGAGCGGACCGGGAGCTGCGTAAATTTTTCATAGCCACCGGCCAGTACAAGAAGCCGGTGCGCCGGGTGATGATAATGGGGGGCGGCCGTATTGCCGTATATCTCACCCGCATGCTTTTGGACAGCGGCATGTCCGTCACTGTGGTGGAGGCCAACCGCAGCCGCTGCGACGAGCTGTGCGACCTTATACCTGAGGCCAATATCATCCACGGGGACGCCACTCGCAGCGAGGTGCTGCTGGAGGAGGGCATACTCAGCTGCGACGCCTTTGTGGCCCTCACCGGGGACGACGGCGACAATATAATCACCTCCATGTATGCAAAGCATATGAACGTGGGCAAGATAGTGGTCAAGGTGAACCGGGAGTATTATGACCGGATATTGGACAGCGCCGGGCTGGACAGCGTAGTGGCGCCCAAGAGCCTGGTGGCCCAGCAGCTGGCCCGCTATGTCCGGGCTATGAGCAATTCCATGGGCAGCAGTATGGAGACTTTGTACAAGCTGGCCGACGGCAAGGTGGAGGCCCTGGAGTTCAAGGTCAGCAAGGGCTCCAAGGTCATTGGCGTGCCGCTGAAGGACCTGAAGCTCAAGCCCAATATAATCATCAGCGCCATAGTCCGGGGCAACCGGACCATCCTTCCCGGCGGCGACACGGAGATATGCGCCGGGGACCATGCGGTGGTGGTGACCAAGGCCGGCTGGCTGAAAGTACTGGATAATATAATCGAGGACGAGATATGAACCGAAGAATTATCTGCCGGGTGCTGGGCATGCTGCTGCTGTGCCTGGCCGTGCTGATGATACTGCCCACCATTGCCGGACTCTGGTATGGGGAGAGGGTCGGCCACTTTTTGATAACCATAGCCGTCACCGGAGCGGCAGGCTTTGTGATGACCCGGATAAAGCCCTACAGCAGCGTGATCTATGCCAAGGACGGCTTTGTGATAGTGGGCCTGGGCTGGATACTCATGTCCCTGTTCGGCGCCCTGCCCTTCGTCATCAGCGGGGATATCCCCAACTATATAGACGCAGTGTTCGAGACGGTGTCCGGCTTTACCACAACCGGGGCCTCCATACTGGAGAACGTGGAGGAGATGAGCCAGGGCTGTCTGTTCTGGCGCTCCTTTACCCACTGGATAGGGGGCATGGGGGTGCTGGTGTTCATAATGGCGGTGCTGCCCATGAGCGGGGAGCACTCCATGCACATCATGCGGGCTGAGGTGCCCGGCCCCACGGTGGGCAAGCTGGTGCCTCGAGTGCGCCAGACCGCCAAGATACTCTATCTCATCTATGTGGCCATGACTGCCCTGGAGGTGGTGCTGCTGCTCTTTGGAGGCATGAACCTCTTTGACGCCCTTATCCACTCCTTCGGCTCGGCGGGCACCGGGGGCTTCTCCAACAAGGCCGCCAGCGTGGGGGCCTTTAACAGCGCCTACATCGAAATGGTTATAGCCGTGTTCATGGCCCTCTTTGCCATAAACTTCAACCTCTATTTCCTGCTGCTCATAGGCCGCTGGAGGGAGGCCCTGAAAAGCGAGGAGCTCCACTGGTACCTGGCGCTGATAGCCGCCTCGGTGCTGGCCATAGCCCTGGGCATCCGTGGCATGTACGGCAGCATGCTCACCGCTCTGCGCCACGCCTTCTTCAATGTGTCCTCCGTCACCAGCACCACCGGCTTTTGCACTGTGGACTATGTCCAGTGGCCGGAGTATTGTCAGTGGATATTGGTCATCCTCATGTTCTGCGGAGCCTGCGCCGGCAGTACCGGCGGCGGCCTGAAGACCTCCAGAGTGGTGATGGTGTTTAAAAATATCGCCTGTGAAATACGCCAGATGCTCCATCCCCGCACCGTTACCAGAGTGCAGATGGACGGCAAGCGGGTGGACGATGCGGGCATGAAAGCGGTGAACACCTTCTTTGCCTGCTTTATGGTGCTGTTGGTGCTGGGCACCTTCCTGGTGTCCCTGGACGATTACGACGCAGCCACCAACTTTACCGCCGTGCTTTCCTGCCTTTCAAATATCGGGCCCGGCATCTCCCTGGTGGGGCCCACGGGAAACTTCAATATTTTCTCCTACGGCTCAAAAATAGTGCTCACCTTTGCCATGCTCATAGGCCGCCTGGAGATCTTCCCCATACTTATTCTCTTTGCCCCCTCCACCTGGAAACGCTGAGAGACGCCGCCGCCTATGCCCCAGGACCGGCATGGGCGGCGCCGCATATACATACAAAGTAAGCGAGGAGAGAAAAATGCTCAGAAACGGAGAAATACTGAACAGCATACTGGCCGCTCAGAAGGAGGCGGCGGAGCTGATAATGCACGCCCGCGGCATCCTGGCGGAGATAAAGACCGGCCACCGGGACGTGGTGACGGAGTTTGACAAAAGGGTGCAGGAGCTGCTGATAGAGAGGCTCGGCGCCGCCGTGCCGGGAGCCGCCTTTTTCTGCGAGGAGAACAGCCGCCGGGACAGCCTGGAGGCGGACAGCCTCTTTATAATCGACCCCATAGACGGCACCATGAACTTTGTCCGGGGCTTCCACCACAGCGCTATCTCCGTGGCCTACATGAGCCGGGGAGAGCTGTCCGCCGCCTCGGTATATAACCCCTATGTGGACGAGGCTTTCACCGCTCTGAAAGGGGAGGGAGCCCGGCTCAACGGCCGTCCCGTCAGCGTCAGCGCCCTTCCCCTCTCCGAAAGCGTGGTCTGCTGCGGCACTTCCCCTACGAGCCGGAGCTGGCGGACAGCACCTTTGAGCTTATAAAGCGGGCCTTCAACGCCGGCCTGGACATCCGCCGGGAGGGCTCGGCGGCCCTGGACATGTGCTCCGCCGCCGCAGGCCGGGCCGGAATTTACTTCGAGTCCAGCGTCTCATTGTGGGATATAGCCGCAGGCATGCTCATAGTCCATGAGGCCGGGGGCCTCTGCTGCCGCCTGGACGGCGGCCCCATCCCCATGGACGGCGGCAAGACCTCGGTGCTGGCCGGGGGAGAGCAGGCGGTGAAGGACTTCCTGGAGCTGACCGCAAAATGACGGAGCACAAACTCAGGGAGCGGAGGGAAGCCCCGGTGTACTTCACGGAAAGCGTGAACTCCACCAACACCCGGCTCAAGGAACTGGCAAGGCAGGGGGCCCCTCAAGGAACTGTGGTGGCCGCCTTGAGACAGACCGGGGGCCGGGGCAGGCTGGGCCGCAGCTTCTCCTCCCCGCCGGGAGGGCTGTATCTCTCCATACTATGGCGGCCGGAGCTCCCGCCGGAGAAAGCCTCCCGGCTCAGCTGCGCCGGGGCCCTGGCGGCCTGCGCCGCCATCGAGGAAGTCTGCGGCGTCTCCCCGGACATAAAATGGCCCAACGACCTGCTGCTGAGCGGGAAAAAAATATCCGGCATACTCACCGAAGCCTCCTGGCAGGGAGAGGGCCGCAGCTTTGTCATTGTGGGTACGGGAATAAATGTAAATACCCGGAGCTTTCCGGAGGAACTGAGAGATATCGCCTCCTCCCTGTACCTGGAGACGGGAAAGAGCTGGGAGCTGGAAAGGCTGGCCTCAGCCTTCGTCGCCCGGCTGGACTCGGTATACGAAGGCTGGGGTGAGGACGGCGGAGCCTTTATTGAAGAATACCGCCGCCGCTGCATCACTCCGGGCCGGGAGGTCCTCATAGACCATGAGGGCAGCCGGGCCAAGGTCCGGGCCCTTTCCGTGGAGGATGACTACTCCCTGCTCATACAGTGGCCCGACGGGAGGCGGGAGAAAAAGAGCTTCGGAGAAATTTTCCCGGAGGTTTAACAAATTAGACTTGACAAGAACGGTTGAATGCTGTAGACTAAAATCAGTCGAATGCATTCAACCGTTTTGCTATGAGGTGATACATATGTCTGTACCAAAGATATTTGAAAGCGAATACCGTTTCTGCCTTATCCTCTGGGAGAACGAGCCGGTGAAGAGCGGCCGCCTGGTGGAGCTGTGCCGGGAGAAGCTGGGCTGGAGCAAGGCCACCACCTACACGGTGATAAAGCGGCTGAGCCAGCGGGGCGTGGTAAAAAATGAGGATACGGTGGTCACCAGTCTGGTGAGCAAGGAGGAGGTCCAGGCCGAGGAGCTGGAGGAGCTGGTGGACCGGGTCTTGGAGGGGAACGTGCCCTCGTTGGGGGCGGCCTTCACCCGGCGCAAGAAGCTGAGCCGGGAGGAAGTGGATGAGCTGAGAAAGCTCATAGACTCCTACGGGGAGGGTGAAGATGGATAAACTGTTTATAGAAATCCTGAACCTGAGCATAGCCGGGTCATGGATGATATTGGCGGTGCTGCTGCTGCGCCTGATTCTGAAGCGAGCGCCCAAGGCCATAGTCTGTGCCCTTTGGCTGCTGGTGGGCCTGCGGCTGCTGCTGCCCTTCTCCATTGAAAGCGCCCTGAGCCTTATCCCCAGCCGCCAGACGGTGAGCGTCGCCATAACGGAGCCGGGGACCCTGCCCCCGGTGAGAGTCAGCGGCCAGAGCTCCCCTGCGGAGGACGGCAGCTACGCTCTCCCCTCCCAGGCGAAGGTGATAGACAGCGGCCTGCCCGCCCTGGACAGGGCCCTGAACCCGGTGATAAACGAGAGCTTCGCCCCGGAAATGGGAGCCAGCGTTGATCCCCTCCAGGCGCTGACGGCGGTGTCCGGCTGGGTCTGGCTGCTGGGCTGTCTTGTGATGCTGGGCTATGGCGCTTTCAGCTTCCTGCGTCTTAAGCTGCGCCTGAGAGAGGCTGTGCTGGCAGGGCCGGGAGTCCGGGAAGGGGTCATGGTGGACAGCCCCTTTGTCCTGGGCATTTTCCGCCCGGTGATCTACCTGCCCCTGGGCCTGTCGGAGCGGGACCGGGAAATGGTGCTCTCCCATGAGCGGGCCCACCTGAAACGGCGGGACAACTGGATAAAGCCCCTGGCCTTTATCCTGCTGGCGGTGCACTGGTTCAATCCCCTGGTGTGGATCTCCTATGTGCTGCCGTGCCGGGATATAGAGTCTGCCTGCGATGAGCGGGTGCTGAGGGACATGGGCCGGGAGGAGCGCCGGGCCTACTCCGCCGCATTATTGAATTGCAGCGTCCGGCCCCGGATGATAAGCGCCTGCCCCCTGGCCTTTGGGGAGCTGAGCGTAAAGGGGCGGATAAAGTCGGCGCTGAACTACAGGAAGCCGGGCTTCTGGATAAGCCTGGCGGCCCTGGCGGCCTGCGCCGTGGTGGCGGTGTGCTTTCTCACCGACCCGGTGGAGGAGGGCGAGAGTACCGAAGCCGACCCGGCAGCCCTTGCAGCGGAGGAAGAGGAACTGTCCGCCGAGGACGCCCAATTCCTGTTCATCATACCGGAGGAGGGGAAGGGCGCAGATTACGCCCCGGCGGAGCTGGGCCAGATACAGATGGGGGACGGCCAGCCCGGCACCTGGTATGTGGACCGGCGCATGATGAACGATTTGAACAGTATGCTCTCAGACTGTCGGGCGGCGGGCTGTAAGGTAAAAGTGACCGGAGCCTACACCAGCTATCAGGACTTGCAGACCATGTATGGGGACAACCTGATGGCGGACGGGACGAAATACTCCCGCAGTCCCGTGAGCCGGGAGCGGCAGAGCGGCCTGGCCGTGCTGCTGGGGAGCGGGACCGCCGGAGCCGATGCCCAGGCCGACTGGCAGGAAACTCTGTCCTGGCTGGAGGAGCGCTGTGCCCACTACGGCTTCATACTGCGCTTTCCCCAGGAAAAGGCTCAGAGCGCCGGCATGAGCGGTCCGGATAATCTGTTCCGCTACGTGGGCCCTGGGGCGGCGGAATATCTCAGCAGAGAGAACCTGTGCCTGGAGGAATATTTGGCGATAGCCTCCGATGCCGCTACAGACGGCGGCTACAGCCTGCCCAAGGTGGAGATATTGGGAGCCTATGCCCAGGGGGAGGACTACTGCTGCTATGTGAAGCTCAGCGAGCTGGACCCGGGCTATCTGAGCATGGACAGCGGAAAGCTGTATATAAACGGGGTGTATACCAAGTCGGAAAACGAGACAGTGATGATATGCTCCGACAGCAATCCGGTCAATACGCTGAGGCAGGCCTATGATGCCCAGAGCCAAAGCCTCACTATCTGCCTCCGGGTCGGTAACTGGAAGGACAGCCTGGGAGAAGGCTGGCCCAAGGAGACGGAGCTGAAAATGACGGTGAACGGCCAGGTCATCCCCAGCCTGGGCATGTATCAGCTGCCGGAGCCCTCGTCGGAGAGCCTGGGTTTCAGACTGGCCCAGCCGGTGGAATACGACAGCCCCATACAGGACAATCCCGTCCGGCTGCTGGGAGCGGAGCTGTATCCCTGCGGGGCGGCCTGGGCGCTGGAGTGGACGGACTATGAGCGGGTCATGGAGGGCAACAGGAATTTACAGGCCCTTTCGGAGGAAGAAGCCCAGTGGGTGACCAATCAGACTGCGGGCCTCTCCATGGCCGCATCTGAGATGCAGTCCATGTCTATATCCTTTGCCGACGGCAGCGCCATAGAAGTCCAGCGGGGAGAGGGCGGAAGCTATGGAGCGGACGGCCTCATCTACTGGAACACCTGGACCTTCCCCCGGCCCATAGACCTTAACAGCGTCACCGCCGTGAGCCTGAACGGGCAGACTATTGAAGTGGGCTGATGCTTTTCCTGCCCGATACGCTTATATTGACCATAATACAAATGTATTGTATATTCAAACAGAGGTGGTTTTATGGCGATAAAAAGCGTATCCATACGCATGGAGGAAGAGATGCTCCGGAAGCTGGGCTATGTGGCGGACTACGAGGGCCGCTCGGTGAACAGCCATGTACTTGTGCTGATAAGGGACAGCATCAGGGATTTTGAGCGGGAGCACGGTGAGATATCCGGAGATATCAAGCCGGACATGAACGTGAAGCCCGGCAAAAAAGTGAATAACTAATAGCGAATAATTAAAAATCCGGGATTTGGTTTCAAACCAAATCCCGGATTTTTATACCCTTTTTACTTTTCCTTTCCCAGCTCCTGGAGCAGCCGGTGCAGGGCCTTGGAGCGGTGGCTGATGCGGTTTTTCTCCTGGGGGCTTATCTGGGCGGCGGTGAGCCCGCCCTCTTCCGGCAGGACGAAGAGCGGGTCGTAGCCGAAGCCGTTGCTGCCCTTCTCCTCAAAGCCGATGCTGCCGTACATATAGCCCTCGGCCTCGTAGATGCTGCCCTCAGGCCCCACCAGGGCGATGGCGCAGGTGTAGTGGGCGCCCCGGTCCTCCACGCCCTCCAGCTTTTCCAGAAGCAGGCGGTTGTTGGCCTTGTCGTCCCCGTGGTGGCCGGAGAAGCGGGCGGAGTAGATTCCAGGAGCGCCGCCCAGGGCGTCCACGCAGATGCCGCTGTCGTCGGCGATGGCCCAGCAGCCGGATATCTCCGCTATCTCCCGGGCCTTCTTTACGGCGTTTTCCATAAAGGTTTTGCCGTCCTCCACAGTCTCGTGGTCTATGCCCGCCTCCTTCAAGGAGACTATCTCGTCGAACATCCCGCCCAGGATGTCCTTTATCTCAATGAGCTTGTGGGCATTGTTGGATGCGATTATAAGTTTCATTTCTCTCTCTTCCTTTTAGAATAGTCCGCTGATGACGCCCTTGTCGTCCAGGTCTATCCCCTCGGCGGCGGGGGACTTGGGCAGGCCCGGCATGGTCATTATATCCCCGGTGAGAGCTACAATGAAGTTTGCCCCGGCGGAGACCTTC
>CALXGF010000130.1 GCA_944387735.1 uncultured Oscillospiraceae bacterium | reverse complement strand
GCCAAAGGCTTGGGGATATCCATAAGCTTAATAACCGCAATACACGCCGCTGCGCCTACGAGAACTATCACAAAACCCAACAGAACATAGGATTTAGCGTTCATCTTAAGGTTCCTGAAGAAATTGGGCCCGGCTATAAAACCCACTGCCGTTACAAACAACACCGTGCCAAAAGTAGTAACAAAGGAGGGTATATTAAATCCCAGACTGGAGGAAAAATGGCCGAATATCAACGCCACTACCAGCACGCCGGCAGTACCTATCTCTATGCCCTTGATAGTTACCCGGCCCAGAGCATAGCCCAAGGCTATTATCGTAAATACAACAAACACGCTGGAGGATGCCAGTCCGGAAAGCCAGTCTGATATAAACATTACTCACCACGACCTTTCATGCTAAGCGCAGAAACTTCTTTATAGAATTTCATTTCAACGGCATGGCGCCTGCCCAGCATGAGGGCCTCGTCTACCATCACATTTCTTTCATAAGCTTTACCGTCCAGATAGTCTCTGGCCATGGAGGCAAAGCTGTCCGGCGGCATCTTGCCCAGCCGTATTATATTCTTTTCAACTGCATCTTCCGGTAAGTTCAGGCCCGCAACGGCAGCACAGCTATAAAGTTCTTCCGATAGCCTCCTGAAGTACTCTTTCTTTTCCGGACTTGCAAATATCTCGCCGCTGCTGCACCCGTATACAGCCTGGGCTGCGGCCAGAGGGGACACGAAGAAAAACTTGAGAAACTTATCGTGCTCTATCTTATCGGAGAGTTTTACAATCATCCCGGCTGCACGCAAATCTTCACAGATTTTGTCGGCATTTGAAGTCTTTTTATCCAGTATGATTTTCACACCGTTATTGTCCTGCTGAATCCAGTTATATTCCTTTTTATATGCTCCCAAATAGACGCAGGCATCGCCGACCTCTGCCTCCGGGAGTTCCTCCCTGATGATATCCGCATTGCCGATACCGTTCATCATTGGGATAATTACCGCCTTATAGGCCAGGTCCTTTAGCCTTGTAAGAACTTCCGGCAGCTGGCCAGACTTAACGCACACGAAGATAACGTCATATATATCCCCGTTTAGCTGGCCGGTCTCCGTTGCTTCGATCTTATATGTATCTGTGGTACCATCCCAGAAGCTGTACTTAAGACCCTCCTGGTCGACCAGCTCCTTATGCCTCTTTGTCAAGGCGAGACTTATGTCCAGCCCTGCCCTATACATATATACCGCAAGAGTGGCGCCCACTCCGCCGGCTCCAATTATCAAATATTTCAAGGTGTCCTCCTTTTAGGAAAAGGGGCAAATTCGCATGGAATTTGCCCCCGTTCTTCCAATGCCGCCTGATCACATGCTGGAAGGTGAACAGTCACGTGTCCGGCAGTATATAGAATCTACTTTGCTGCATCCTGGATCCTGTTGTAGAGATCTTCCATGCCTTCAACACTGGCAAACATATCTTCCCATACGGAATAGGTGGCTTCAGCCATCTCGTTGCGGAACTCCTCGGAGGGAATGATGAACTCAACATCATCGGCAATGGATGCCTTTGCATCAGCCTCAATCTGCTCGGCTGCCGCCCATGCTCTGTCACTGACGGAAACGCAAGCCTCCTCGATAATTGCCTTCTGCTCGTCGGTCAGCTTGTCCCAGGTCTTGGTGGAGATGCAGATAGCGCTGGCAGAGAAAGCATGAGCAGACTCAAGGACGTAGTTTGCGGGCTCTTGCCAGGAGTAGTCGGTAATTGCAGTATAAACTGCATCGCAGCCGTCGAACACGCCGGTCTGCAGGGAGGTGAAGACTTCGCCCATGGGAGAGTTGGTGGTTGCGCATCCGAGAGCGTCGGCCAGGGCGAGCATATTCTTGTAGCTCGCCATTCTCATTCTGTAGCCCGCGAAGTCGTCCATGGATTCTATGGGCTTGACCAGAACGAAGTGCCTGAAGCCCTCGCCGAAGGAGCAGATGGCCTTCAGGCCGCCTTGCTCGAACATTGCATAGATCTCCTCGCCCAGTTCCCCGGTCATAACGGTCTTTGCGTGCTCCCAGTCCTTAAAGAGGAAGGGACCCTGAACCAGACCCAGCATGGGAACGGTGGTCTGGAGCATGGTGCCGGTGATGGTCAGGTCCACGGTGCCGCCCTGAAGCTGCTCAATGAGCTGCTCCTCAGTACCCAGAACGCCGTCGGAGTAAACCTCAACCTTTATGGAACCGCCGGACAACTCCTCAACAGTGGCCTTGAAGTCATTTGCGATGTCGCCGAAAACACCGTCATTTGCATAGTGGTGGCCAAACTTGAGGACAACTGGTTCCGCTGAGGAGGAATCTGCAGAATTATCTGTGGACGCTGTTGCTGGATCGTCCTTTGCGCCGCAGCCGGCGAGAAGGGCCATCATCATGATGACAACGAGGGCCAGTGCAATAAATTTCTTCATAATGTTCTCCTTTCAATTTTGGTCGTTTTATTTTATTTGCTATTGTCTGTAAAAGAATGTGTGCGATGCTGCTGTGTATCTTTTACCCCGGCTCCGCCTGGATACAGGCTATACTGGGCCCAGGGGGGCAAGAAATTCAGCCGTGCTCAGGTGAGCAGAGCCAAAGGCCATTCGATGATCTGCGGTACGCAGGCGAAGAGCATTATCATTGCAATTTCCGCAATCATAAACGGTAGGGCGCCTCTTACCGTATCCATAACGTCGATCTTACTGATACCCGAGGAGGCATACAGAGCAATGCCGACAGGAGGAGTAACCTCGCCGAAGGTCAGGTTGATGACCATGAGGACGCCGAAATAGATGGGATCTATGCCGGCTGCTTCCACGATAGGCAGGACTATGGGGGTGAGGATTAGAATATTGGGACCCACATCCAGGAACATACCCATAACAAGGAACACCAGCTGGAACAGGACCATCAGCAGAATGGGCCTGTGGATAAGCCCGCTGCAGAGGTCAACCAGCATGGCGGGAACGCGGCCTGCGGAGATAGCCCAGGCGGCGACCATGGATGCGCCGCAGATGAACATTACGGAAGCGGTGGTCCTGACGGTGTTTCTAAACACTCTCACGATGGACTTGAAGTCCATTGTCCTGTAGACAAAAATGCCTACGAAAAGAGCATAGGCGGCTGCGATGGCGCCACCCTCGGTGGGAGTGAAAATACCGCCGCGTAGACCAACAATGATTATCAGCGGGAGAATAAGGGCCCAGATGGCCTTCTTGGTGACCTGCAAGATCTCTTTGGGGCTCTTCCTTGTGCCCCTGGCGGTAATGCCGTCACGACGAACCACAAAGAACCAGGTCAGCATGATGCCGCAGCCAAAGAGGATGCCGGGAATAAGCCCGCCCATGAACAGGGAGGTGATGGAGGTGCCGCTGGCTACGCCGTAGAGAATCATACCCATGCTGGGCGGGATGTAGTTTGCTATAATACCGGAGCAGGTGATAAGACCTGTGGCTCGGGCGGGAGAATAGCCGTCGGCTATCATCATAGGAATAAGAATACTGCCCAGAGCCACAGTATCCGCCAGAGCGGAGCCGGAGAGACCGGCGAAAATCATGCAGGATATAACGGCAATATAGCCCAGGCTCCCTCGCACATGTCCCACAAGAGCAGTAACAAAATCAACAATTCGCCTGGAAATGCCGCTCTCATTCATAATCTCACCGGAGAGAATGAAGAAAGGCATCGCCAGCAGAGTAAAGCTATCCAAACCGCCGATAACATGCTGAGCGACCGTCTGTACGCTGAACAGGTCAAGCGAGAACATAACGGCAGCTCCGCCAAGGAGCAGGCCGAATGCTATAGGCAGACCTATTACGGAGCCGACGACCAGTATGCCGAGAAACAAAACAGCTAACATACAGCGCTACCTCCCTTTTTCTTCTATCTGAGCTGTTTCACTAAACAGATTTGGATTGCCCAAGATATCGCTTATCAGGATGCATATCTCATAAAACAGCATCAAGAAGCCGGAGAATATCAGCACCCAGTATCTGAATGAGGACGGTATCTGCATACCCGGGGTAATGGTGTCGCTCAAAATGTCGGACATCTGGAAGCCGCCTTTTATTAGGAATACTATCAGCACTATGCAGGTTACATCGATAATGACATGGAGTATTCTCTGAACGATACCGGGCAGATGATCGATAACCATGGTGACGGAGAAGTGAGACTTGTCGCGTGTTGCTATGACCATGCCGAATAAACACATTACTATAAACGCATATCTTGCCGCCTCGTCAGACCATGCAAAACTTTGTTTGAAGAGATATCGGAGCACAACATTCACAAAAACCACGGCAAATACGATCATCATAGCCACGGTTGCAATCTTGTCGAGCACATCGCATAGCCCGTTGTAAATTTTTCTGAAATATTTCATAGTTTCTCCTTACTGGCTATAACCGCCATCGTCTGCGAAATGCTTAAGAAACACTTCGGCAAACTCTTCTGGATGGGATCTGGTGACATAAGGGGTCGCATCTGGAATATTTTCCACCACGCTTCCGGGTGTCATTGCTGCAGCATGTTCCTGAGTGTAATGTTCAGCAAACTTCCCGTATGAGACAAACACGGTCTTAGTCTTTACAAAGGGTAGAATTTTTTCAAATTCACACTCCTCAAAAAGCGCCAAATGCAAGGACTCGCCAAGAATTCCCGCCTGATGAAGACACAGAGCCCTTGCATCGATTATCTCCGCAGGCTCGTCATACTTGGCTGCCCTGCTCCACATTTCCAGCAGATGACTGCCGTCGGGCTTGGGGTATATAGGCAGAAAGCATGGCAGATCGCGTCTGCTTCTGAAGTGCTGATAATCCGTATCAAAGCAGTATTGGCCAAACATGATACCTCGCACACGCTGGGGGTACATGGTGGCAAACCGTGAGGCAATATTGCAGCCGACCAGATTGCCTATAAGGTAAGCCTTGTCCACTCCTACCGCATCCATAAAACTGGCTACGGTCTGAGCGTGTTCTGCCAGCGTATAGTATCGGGGAGGAGCATCGCTGCCGCCAAAGCCCAGAATGTCGAGGGCATATACGGTAAATTCTTCGGACAGGATTTCGCCTACTTTTTCATATTCCTGAGAAGAGCTTCCGGACATATGCAGACATACCACAGCCGGGCCGCTGCCCGCATACCTGTAGTGCATCTGTCCCTCAGGTATTTCTACATATGCCCTTTTCAAACGCCATCCTCCTTCAGTCCGGCCAAGAACTCATCCAGATGGTGTGCAACAGCTTCGGGAGCTTCTACGGCGATAAAGTGGCCGTAGCCGGAAACCGGCCTGTAAACCAGCTTGCTTGCAGCCGTTAGGTGGGACATGGTGACCTTGACCATGGCCTCGGTAACGGAGGGGTCGCTGGTGCCGTGTACGACCAGAACCGGGCACTTTATATCGCCCATCTTGTCAAGCACATTGAATCCTGCGTACATAGTCAGGTCGCCGCACTTGCACTTGCTGATCTCGCAGCTGACGCCCCAGCGTATAAAGTCCATTGCCTCGTCAGAACAGAGAGGTCCGGCAAGGCACTCGCTATACTCCATGTGGGAGTGCTGTACGCTGACGGCAGGATTATCCAGCAGGGAGAGGACTGTCAGGTCGCAAGTGGTATTGTCGCCGCCCTGCATGGAGCAGATAGCCTTGACAGGGTATTCCTGAGCCACATGGTAAACCAAATTGCCGCCCATGGAGCAGCCAATGACCACCACATTCTTCATGCCGATGGCCTCGACTGCGCCCCAGATATACCTGCCGAAATCATGGTAGTTGTCCAGGACCTTGTTGCCCTTGAGAGGCCAGCTTTTGCCATGACCGGGGAAGTCAATGGCGTACATCTGGTACTTGCCTTCCAGGATCTCCATAATCCTGTGATACTGCCGGGTCTCACGGCCTGCGGTAGGCAGACAAAGGATCTCATAGGGACTTTCCGCAGGGCCGTCATTTTTCTCGAAGTAGAGCTTGGCGCCCAGAACTTCTCTGTAAAATCCGGTAACAGCCACAGCTACGCCACCTCGCTTTCGGTGATGATGTCGCCGTATACCTTGCAGAGGTAGGCCAGTGCGGAAAAGGACTGCCGTACCCTTATTGGTTTCCCCATCAGTTCGAGAGCTTCGCCCTCGGGCCAGATGGTCGCTCTGCTAAGACTCTTGCGATCGTTGGTGGCAAAGGACTTCCAAGCCGCCACGGTGCCCCTGACACCAATATCGTAACCGTCCCAAGGCACACCTTCACAAGTTGATACGACTTTCCCGTGAGATATGCTGTAGGTTACTACATCGCTGCCCACGGCCAGGGTTACCTGGCCGCTGAAGCATCTGCCATAGCAACGGTTGAGAAATTCATCCGCCTCCGGACCGTTAATCCGGTCGACAACAGCTAACAGACTTTGTTTCATTTTATACCTCCCTGCCTATTTATTTTTTTATTTTGATTTAAACAACACCAGTCTCTCTCATTTCATGAATCTCATTTCCGCTGTAACCCAGCTCTGCAAGGATCTCGTCGGTATGCTGACCAAGAGTGGGAGCACAGCTACGAACATAAGGGGTGGTCTTAGACATCCTGATAGGCTGGTTGGTGACTCTTATCTTGCCTAACTGAGGATGCTGCACCTCAGGATACATTTCTCTGTAAGGAGCGAAATGGGGCCCGTCCACGGCTTCCTGTACATTGAGGATGGGGCCGACGGCCAAACCGGCTTCCAGCGTCTGGCTGAGCAGCTCTTCGGTGGTAAATTTACCGGTAGCCTCACGGATAAGAGCGTCAAGTTCAGCCTTGTGGGCAACTCTGCTCTTGTTGTCGATAAACTCCGGCATGGTAGTCCACTCTTCGTGACCAAGAATGGCACACAGCTTTTGCCACTGTTTCTCATTGCCGGCAAGGAGTATGATCTGACCGTCCTTGGTGGCATAGTTGTTGCCGGGAGCGCTGGCTGCATATGTATTGCCCAGCCTCTGAGGCACGGTGCCGTCGGTGAGATAAATTTGGTTGATACTGGCAAGGGCGGTAATGCAGCAGTCTGCAAGAGCTACGTCGATCATCTGGCCTTCGCCGGTCAAATCTCTGTGGCGCAAAGCCGCCAGAATACCCATGGCGGTGTTCTGGGCTGCCATAACATCCGCAAAGGAGGCGCCGCAACGGACAGGCTGGCCACCGGGAACGCCGGTAACGCTCATAATGCCGCTCATTGCCTGAGCAATGGGATCATAACCTGCTCTCTTGGAATAGGGACCATCCTGACCAAAACCGGAAATGGCGGCATAGATGATGTCGGGCTTTATCTCCTGTAATCTCTCATAGGTAAAGCCAAGTCTTGCAAATACTCCAGGACGGAAGTTTTCCACAATGACATCGGCTTCCTTTATAAGTTTAGTAAGGATTTCCTTGCCTTTCTCAGACTTGAGGTTTAGAGTAATATCCCGCTTACCGCAGTTGAAAGCCAAATAATAGGTGCTGATCCCGTCCTTCATGGGCATGGAGGCACGGCAGCTGTCACCTTTGCCGGGCATTTCTACCTTGATAACGTCGGCGCCCATATTGGAGAGAATCTCTGTGCAATAAGGGGCGGCTATGACCTGACCCAAGTCCAGGACTTTTATGCCGCTTAAGACAGAACCCTTCTTGTATTCCATACTTTCCTCCTTAGCCCTTCTCGTTACCTGTAATGAGTACGGCGCTGATCTGCGGTCCGCCTCCAAAGGTATGAGACATAGCTCTGTTGCATTTTTCGATCTGCCTCTCGGGGTTATCGACCTTGTGCTGCAGCTGCTTGTAGCACTCGTAGGTCATACGGATACCGCTGGCGCCGACAGGGTGACCGAAGCACTTTAAACCGCCGTCCACGTTTACGGGCAGTCCGCCTGTACGCTCAAAGAAGCCGGAATTTATATCGTCTTTCAGATGGCCTTCGGGGGACCAGCCGAAGTTCTCGTAAGTGATCATCTCGGTACCGGTAAAGCAGTCGTGAACCTCGGCCATATCTATCTCTTCTCTGGGGTTGGTGATGCCGGCCATTTTATATGCCACCTGAGAGCTCTTCTTGAGGGCGCCGAAATTTATCCAGTCAAAGCCTGGACGATAATGAGGCAGCATGGAATCCATTGCAATGCCGAAGCCCTTGATGTATATAGGATCGTCCCTGAAGCTCTTTGCTATGTCGGAAGAGACAAAGATGGCGCAGGAAGCTCCGTCGGAATTGCCGCAGCAGTCATACAGACCG
>CALXGF010000129.1 GCA_944387735.1 uncultured Oscillospiraceae bacterium | reverse complement strand
GGCATAGTCCACGCAGCCCAGGTCCATGAGCTGCCTGGGTATGCCCAGGTACGGTCTGCCGGTGACCGGCACTATATGTACGCCCCGGGCCGCAGCATAGAGCAGAGCCTCCTGCACCGGGGCCGTTATCTCCTTGGCCTCGTTCAGTAAGGTCCCGTCCAGGTCCAGCGCTATAAGCTTGATCGCCATGACTTCTCCCCTATACGCCGCCCCGCGAATTTTTCCCGGCGGCGCTCTTTTTTTATATACCATAAAACATAGAGGCAGAAAAATCAAGGGGCAGGAAAGATGGAGGGATTCGACCTGCCCTGCGGGGCAGGCCGCCTCGCCTTGAAACGTGCCCCCGGCACGTTTCCAAGAGCCCTCGGGTTCGAATCCCTTGGAACTTTCATCCACAAATACAAGGGACCGCCCTATGGGCGGCCCCTTGTATTTGTGGCGGAGATGGAGGGATTCGAACCCCCGGACGGTGTTGCCCGTCAACTGATTTCGAGTCAGCCTCGTTACGACCACTTCGATACATCTCCATATTTGCCCTGTCATTATACCAAAAAGCCGGGGAAAAATCAAGATAGATAAACCCAGGAATTCATATATAATTCGCAAATAAATTGATATAAGACTCTTGACAAATTATAGCCGCTGTGGTATAGTATCCACAGTAAAAAAGCTAGGATGGTGAGTTATGAAAAAGACATTATACAGCCTGGTACTGAACGACGAAGTAGTGCGGGAAGTGGACGCCCTGGCCCACAGGATGGGCACCAACCGCTCCAATCTTATAAACCAAATCTTGGCGGAATACGTGAACTACACGACCCCTGAGCAGCGGATAAATCAGGTCCTCTCCACCATTGAGGAACTGATGGCCCCGTCCAGGGATCTGGTTCCCTTCTTCTCCCCCAATTCCTATACAATGTCCCTGAAAAGCTCTCTGGAATACAAGTACCGTCCAACGGTAAAGTATGAAGTGGAGCTTTACCGGGGCGCAGGAGACAGCATAGGGGAGCTGACGGTGCTGTTTCGTACTCAGTCCATGTCCCTGATAAAGAGCATGACCGAGTTCTTCCGCCTGTGGAAGCAAATAGAGGACAGCCATCTCAAGCCCCTTACCGGAGCGGAAATTGATTACGCCCTGTACGACGGCAAGTTCGTCCGGGACATTGCCGCTCCAAGCAAGGACTGCACCGCTCAGGAGCTGGCCTCGGCCCTCTCCAACTACATTACTCTGTTTGACAAACTACTCAAAGGCTATCTGGCCGACAGATACAGTCCCCATGAAATAGAAGGGGCTTACTGTTCTTATCTCAACAACGCCTCCCTTTATATCTGAGGCGGGAAAGGAACACTATGAACGCTGAAAAATATACTCAAAAAACCCTTGAAGCCCTGCAGACTGCCCAGTCCATGGCTCAGGAAAATCATAATAACTACCTCATGCCCGAGCACCTGCTCTATGCCCTGGTAGACCAGGACGGCGGCCTAATCCCCTCCCTGCTCTCCCGTATGGGCGTAGACTGCAACACCTTGCTCTCCGAGCTGGACACCGCCATTTCCGCCCTGCCCAAGGTGGGCGGCGATGCTCAGGTGTACCTGTCTCAGGAGGCAAGCCGGGTAATGAACGCTGCCGAGAAGGCAGCCAAGTCCATGGGAGACGAATACCTCTCCGTGGAACATGTGATGATAGGTATTTTTGCCGCCGCCACCCCTGCCATCAAGCGCATCTTTGCCGACCACGGCATCAGCAAGTCCGCTTTTACTGCAGAGCTGAGCAAGGTGAAGACCTCCCCCGTCACCGGGGACAACCCGGAGGACACCTATGACGCTCTGTCCAAGTACGGCACCGATCTGGTGAAGCGGGCCAGAGAGAACGAGCTGGACCCGGTGATAGGACGTGATACGGAGATAAGGAACGTCATCCGCATCCTCTCCCGTAAGACCAAAAATAACCCTGTGCTCATAGGCGAGCCCGGCGTGGGCAAGACCGCCATAGCCGAAGGTCTGGCCCAGCGTATAGTCAGGGGAGACGTACCTGAAGGTCTGAAGAACAAGACCATATTCTCCCTGGACATGGGCGCTCTTATTGCAGGCGCCAAGTACCGGGGCGAATTTGAGGAGCGTTTGAAAGCCGTTCTGGAGGAGATACGCAAGTCCGAGGGCGGTATCATCCTCTTTATTGATGAGCTGCACACCATCGTCGGCGCAGGCAAGACCGAGGGCAGCATGGACGCCGGCAACCTCCTGAAGCCTATGCTGGCCAGAGGCGAGCTGCACTGCATAGGCGCCACTACCCTGGACGAGTACCGCAAGTACATCGAGAAGGACGCCGCTCTGGAACGTCGTTTCCAGCCGGTGCAGGTGGATGAGCCCACGGTGGAGGACACCATATCCATACTCCGTGGTCTGAAAGAGCGCTACGAGGTTTACCACGGCGTGCGCATCCACGACAGCGCCCTGGTGGCCGCCGCCACTCTCTCCAACCGCTACATCTCCGACCGCTTCCTCCCCGACAAGGCCATAGACCTGGTGGACGAGGCCTGCGCTCTTATCCGTACCGAGATTGACTCCATGCCCGCAGAGTTGGACGACATGCGCCGGCGTATCATGCAGCTGGAGATCGAGGAAATGGCTCTGAAGAAAGAGGACGACAAGCTGAGTCAGGACCGTCTGGCAAAGCTTCGGGAAGAGCTGGCCAATATGAAAGACAGCTTCAACGCCATGAAGTCCCGCTGGGAGGAAGAAAAGAACAGCGTTGACGAGGTCAAGCGTCTGAAATCCGAGATAGAGAAGATGCACTCGGAGATTGAAAACGCCCAGCTGCGCTATGAATATGAGAAGGCCGCAAAGTTGAAATACTCCGACCTGCCCGCTCTGGAGCAGAAGCTCCAGGAGGCCGAGCGTCTCTCCGAGGAGCGCAAGGCCAACACCATGGTCCACGACACCGTCACCGAGGAAGAGATCTCCAACATCGTGTCCAAGTGGACCGGCATCCCCGTGGCAAAGCTCATGGAGGGCGAGCGGGAGAAGATACTCCATCTGGACGAATACCTCCACAAGCGTGTCATAGGCCAGGACGAAGCCGTGCAGAAGGTCACCGAGGCAATACTCCGTTCCCGCGCCGGCATAGCCGACCCCAACCGGCCTATCGGCTCCTTCCTCTTCCTTGGCCCCACCGGCGTTGGCAAGACGGAGCTGGCCAAGTCTCTGGCTGAATGCCTCTTTGACGACGAGCACAACATCGTGCGTATAGACATGACCGAGTACATGGAGAAATTCTCCGTCTCCCGTCTTATTGGCGCACCTCCCGGATACGTGGGCTATGACGAGGGCGGCCAGCTTACCGAGGCCGTTCGCCGCAAGCCCTACAGCGTGGTGCTCTTCGACGAGATAGAGAAGGCCCACCCGGACGTATTCAACATCCTGCTGCAGATCCTGGACGACGGACGTATCACCGATTCCCAGGGCCGCACCGTGGACTTCAAGAACACCATCATCATCCTCACCTCCAACCTGGGCAGCCAGTATCTGCTGGACGGCATAGAGCCCGACGGCAGCATCTCCCAGTCCGCTCAGGACGCCGTTATGGCGGAGCTGCGCCGCTCCTTCCGTCCTGAGTTCCTCAACAGGCTGGATGAGACCATAATGTTCCATCCTCTTACCAAGGATAACCTCACCGGCATCATTGATATCATGGTCGCCTCCCTGCGCCAGCGCATCAGCGACCGGGGTCTGGAGCTGGTCATCACCGACCAGGCCAAGGACCTGATCATCGAACGGGGCTTCGATCCCCTGTACGGCGCCCGTCCCCTGCGCCGCTATCTGCAAAGCAGCGTGGAGACCCTTATCGCCCGGCGCATACTCTCCGGAGATATGGCCGCCGGCTCCACCCTCACCGTGGACGTTCAGGACGGAGAACTGGTCTGCCGGTAAATCGGCGGCCTGAGGCCACATTTATGCAAGAGGGAAAACCCCAGTCCGGGGTTTTCCCTCTTGCCTTTTTTCTCCTTTGGCGTAAAATATAGGCATATCTAATCAGGAGCGCAATATGGAAAACAAATCTCCCCGCCTCCACGGCATCGACGCCCTCAGGGGGCTCACGGTGCTGAGCATGGTGGCCTATCATTTCATGTACGATGTGGAAGTGGTCTACGCCCTGGACCCGGACTGGTACCGCATACCCGCCGTCCACATCTGGCAGCAGAGCATCTGCTGGACCTTTATTCTTATCTCCGGCTTCGTCTGGTGCTGGGGAAGGAAAAAGAATCTCCGCCGGGGCATAATCATAAACCTCTGGGGCTTGGTGATAACTGCGGTGACCCTCGTCGCCCTGCCCTCGGAGGCCATCTGGTTCGGAGTGCTGAATTTCATCGGCTGCGCCGTGCTGCTGCTCATACCACTGCACCCTTTGCTGAAAAGGCTGAAGCCCTGGGCGGGCCTCTGTCTCAGCTTCCTGCTCTTCCTGCTTTTCTTCAATGTGAGCAGCGGATATCTGGGTCTGGGGGAGCTGTTTTCAGTCAAACTGCCGGAGAGCCTGTACAGCACCCGGCTGCTGACGCCTCTGGGCTTTCCCTATGAGGGCTTCCGCTCCAGCGACTTCTTTCCCATTCTCCCCTGGTTTTTCCTCTATCTCTGCGGCTATTTCCTCCAGGGCATCTTTGCCGCCCACCCGGCCTGGCAGCGGCCTTTCACCCACAGGGTCCCCCTGCTCAGTGCCCTGGGTCGCCGGGCCCTTTTAGTATATCTCCTCCACCAGCCTTTGTGCATGCTGGTGTGCATCGTGATATTTGAATTGTTGTGAGCAAGGGGAAAACGCTATGGCTGAGCAGAAGGTCAAACAGGACGAGATACATATCGGTGAGAACATCCGCCAAGCGCGTCGGGAAAAGGGCCTTGGTCAAACTGAGCTTGTACGTTTTTTACAGCTCCGGGGAATCCCTATCACCAGAGAGAGCCTTGTGAAGATCGAACGGGGCATCCAGCACATTCAGGCCAGTCAGCTCCGGGCAATAAAGGAGGAACTGGGCTGCACTTATGAACAGCTTTTCAAATGAGTCCACATGAAAAATCGCAGCCACTTTTTTCAGCGGCTGCGATTTTTCATATTTTTTAGGAATTCTTCAGATGCTGTACCAGCGGATCTCGTTGGCCTCCAGGTGCAGCGGGAAGCTGCCCCCGTCGGTATAGACGGTGGTGTCCTGGGGCTGGTAGGTGTTGTTCACCACGCAGTATTTTCCGTTTTTTACAAAGGCGTGGACTTCTACATTGTAGTTTGTGGAGAACCACTTGTGCAGCAGCTCCTCCCCGTGGGCGCTCCACAGGATGGCCCGGTAGAGTACACGGCTGTTTTCAAAGCTGTAGGGCAGGCCGGAGATGTACACGCTGCGGCCGGAGCCGAAGGCGTTCACCGCCATCTGCACTTCCTTCTCCCTCTGGACCAGGATCTCGGTACCCTCCAGGGCATAGATGCTCTTCTTGCCCTCGCCGAAGTCCACATCGCCCTTGCAGTCGGAGAGGATAAAGTGGTCGGGGTGCTGCTCCCAGTTATACTTATCGTAGCCCAGGGTGAAGCCGGTCTCCTTCTCCACGCCCAGCACTCCGGCCAGCTGGAGATAGCGGCCCTGGTACTGGTGGCCGGAGGGCTCGCCCACGCCGATGAAGCCGCCGCCCCGATGGACGAAGGCCTTTACCGCCGAGGATACTGCCGCATCCTCCCATTCGGCGCCGCCGCTGTGGGCAGTGTCTCCATCGCCCACGTTGATGAGCACGTCGATGCCATCCAGCAGCTTGGGGTCCCTGCGGATATCGTCAAAGGAGATGAACTTCACGTCGAAGGGCGCGCCGGAGAGGGCCTCAATGACCCCGGCGTAGGAGTAGTTCTGCTTCTGGTACAGGGCATGGTGGACCATGTGGCAGCCCCATGAGCGGGCCCTGCCCCAGCTGTTGAGCACGGCCACGGTCTTGATGCAGTAAGGAGTGGTGCCCTTGATATTTTCATACAGCTCTCTGAACTCGTTGCAGACGCTCTCCACATAGTCTATAAACTCCGGGAACTGGACTGCCAGTTTCAGGTAGCCGCCGTAGCCTATACGGTCTATAGGCTTGCGCAGTATGGCCCGGCGGGCAGTGACCCAGTTCTCCTTGGCCTCCTTCACCGGGTCCCCTCCCTCGTGGAAGGTGTCGGGGAAGAAGTAGGGCAGGAAGCGGCCCTCGGTGTACTTGACGCCGGGGATGTCGGAGATGAGGCGCAGGGTGGAGCCGTTGCCCACGGAGCCCACCACGGCGTCCAGTCCGATGGACTTGAACTCGTCCATGAAGGGCTCGGTGCCTATCCAGTGGTCCCCCAGGAACATCATGGCCTCCCGGCCCAGCTCGTGGGTGATGTCCACCATCTCCTTGGCAAGCTTTGCCACCTCCCGGCGCTGGAAAGCCTGGAAATCCTTGAATTCCTTGCTGGGTATGCGGTACTGGTTGTTGTAATAGCCCTGGTCCACGATGTATTCGGGCCGGAACTTGTAGCCCACTTCCCTCTCAAACTGCTCCAGGATGTAGGGGGAGACGGAGGCGGAGTAGCCGTACCAGTCCACATATTTCTCCCGGCGCAGCTCGTCGAAGACCAGAGTGAACTGGTGGAAAAAGGTGGTATAGCGGATAACATTTACATAGGGATGCTCGGCAATAAAGCGGCGCAGCCGCTCCATGGTGTATTTGTGAGTCTTGGGCTGGCGCACGTCAAAGGTTATCTGCCGCTCAAAGTTCTGCCAGTTGTTGGTGACGGCGTTGTACATGTGCACCGGGTCCCAGATGAGGTAAGCCAGGAAAGCCACGGTGTAGTCGTGGAAGGGCTTGGGCCGGGCTATCACCAGGCAGCCGTCCCCTTCGTCATAGGTCCAGCAGTCCGTGGGGACTATGCTTCCCTCGGTCCTGTCCATGACCTCCCACCAGCGCTTGATGTCGTCTCTGGTGTTGACCTTCATCAGATCGGGGCTCACGCCCTTCATTAGAGGAATTCTCAGCTCACCCTCAGAGGCGGTATTGAATCCGGTCATTATATAGCACTGCTGCACCTCGTCGGGATTGGCCTTTGCCCAGGCGTTGTCCTTGCGGGTGGTGTAATAGGTGGAGTAGATCTTGGCGTCCTGCTGCTGCAGCTCCTTGGGGAAATCGGTGCCGTCACAGTCCCGGATGGCATCTGCCCCCCAGCGCTTCATTATCTCCAGGGTCTCCGGTACTACGTCCAGGTCTGTGGGGATAGTTACGCAGCCCACGCTTTTTCTTTCGCTCATATGCTTACTCCTCGCTTGACTTAATCTTCATAGGGTGCGTTGTAGACAAATATTGCCGCCAGCAGCACCACTACTCCGCCCACCATTATCCCCAGGCCGGACAGCTCCCCTGTCATTTTCCAGCCGGATATCACCAGGGCTATGCCCAGTATGAAGAGAAGGGCTATTAAAGTCAGGCGCAGCACCACATGTTCTTTCCAGAATTTCTGCATTTTTTCACCTTAACCTTTCAGTCCGCCCACGGTCATGCCCTGGGTCAGCTTCTTCTGGACGCAGATATACAGTATCAGTGTGGGCAGCATCACCATCACCAGACCTGCGTACATCATGCCGTACTGGGCGGCGGATTGCTGGGCCTGCATCAGGTTCAGAAGTCCCACCGGCAAAGTGCGGGAAGCCTGAGCCGAGCTCATCAATGTCATGGAGATGATGTACTCGTTCCAGAAGGAGAGGAAGTTGAACAGGATGATGGTTATAACGGAGGGCTTTGCCATGGGGAAGATTATGCTGGTCATGGCCTTGCCGTAGCCTGCGCCGTCAATATAGGCGGCCTCCTCAAAGTCGTGGGGCAGGGTGGCAAAGTAGCCGCTGAGCAGGTAGATGGTAAAGGGCAGAGCCGTGGCGGCGTACACCACCGCCAGAACGATCAGGTTATTCAGGAGAAAGCCGTCCCCTATCACTTTCTTCAGCCAGGTGTCGCCGTCCCGGAGCATGAGGAAGATGGGCACAACGATATAGTTGACGTTTATAAACAGTCCCGCCATGAAGGCCACGTTCAAAAACCTGCCGCCTTTGAACTTAAAGCGGGAGAGGCAATAGGCCGCAGGAAGTGCCACCACCAAAAGTATGGCCAGAGCCATGGCCGTCACCAGAACGGAGTTTATCATGTACTCTCCCATCTTGGCGGCGTTCCAGGCTTCCACGAAGTTCTGCCAGTGTATGCCCTTGGGCATGGCCCAGGGGTTGCCGTAGAATTCGCTGTTTTCCTTTATGGAGGCCAGAAAGACCCAGGCCACCGGCACGATGATGCACACGGCCAGCATTATCAGCACAAAGTAGATGAATACCTTATACAGTCGCTCTGCGGATTGATTTTTTCCCATGATGTCTGCACCTCCTCAGTATTCCAGGGGCGTACGCTTGGTAGCCCGGTTGACCAGTGCGGACAGGGCAAAAGAGAACAGGAAGATGACCACGCCGGCAGCCATGGAGTAGCCGTAAAGCCCGGCGTCCTTCTGGTTATACATAAAGCTCAGGGCCACTTCCGAGGCGCCTCCCGGTCCGCCGGAGGTCATAGCCTTTACAAACAGGAAGGCCATGTTGATATTGGAGATGATAAAGAATGTGAGGGTGGTGCGGATGTTGGTCCAGATAAGGGGAATGGTTATCTGGAAGAACTGGGTGATACGGCCTGCCCCGTCCAGGCTGGCGCTCTCGTAAAGGCTGAGAGACACGGCGGACATGGAGGCCATGTACATGACCATGTAGTAGCCTATGGCCTGCCAGACCATGGCTATTGCCACGCTGACCATGACAAGCTTTGCGTCCTTCCACAGTATCTGCACCGTGTCCCCGGCAAAGAAGGAGAGCAGGGTGTTGAGCATGCCGTTCTCCGGCTTGTAGATTGCGGAAAAGATACCGGAGATGACCACTATGGACAGGATGTTGGGTATGTAGAATATTACACGGAAAAAGTCCTGGCCCTTTATCTTCTCCCTGGTGAGTATGGCCGCAAAGGTCAGGGCAAAGAAGAAGGTTATGATTGTGACCACTACTATAAGCAGAATAGTATTCTGCATGGAGCGGATGAACTTGGCATCCTGAAACAGCACTTCAAAGTTACTCAGGCCCACAAAGGTCTCCGTGGGAGAGTAGGCCCCTCTCTCAAACAGGGACATCCGAAACACGTTCAGCGTGGGTATGACCATGAAGACTGTAAACAATATGACGGCCGGCGCCACGCACAGGAAGATGAAGCGGCTGCGGCCCTTGCTCTTAAGCATCTTTTTACAGCTCCTTTTCAGATTCTTACTTTGGAATTGCTGATAAAGAGCGGCGGGCAGATACCTGCTCGCCGCCCTCTACGCTCGGTCAGTATTTATATTCTCTTTTCTCTCAGCTCTGGATATTGGCCAGCATCTGGGCGGATGCGGCCTTGATGTCCTCTATCCACTGCTCCTCAGTGAGCTCGCCGTTGACCAGGGAGTTCACAGGATCCATGAACACCTCACGGACGGTACCCAGACCGGCCACTGCGGTGTAGGAGGCAAAGCCGCCCATAGCAGCCTTTGCGCCGTCGTCATAGATGGAGTAGAAGAGCTTGTTGTCGCCCTCCAGGCCCTCAGCTATGCCCAGGACGGGCTGGATGGCGCCGACCTCTGCAAAGATGTCGCAAGCAACATCAGAGTACAGGAAGGCCACGAACTGCTTGGCAGCGTCGATGTTCTCAGCGCCGGCGGGGATCCAAGCCTGCTCGAAGTAGGTGTAGGAGTAGCGGTCGCCGCCCTCGGACACTGCGGGCAGAGCGGTCATACCCCACTCAAAGCCCTCGGCTCTGGGAGCCTCGGCCATCTCGCCCACTATCCAGGTGCCGTTGGGCATGAACAGTGCCTTGTTGTCCAGCACCAACTGCTGGTTCTGGGTGAAGTCCTGATCGTTGGCCTGAGCGGGGGTTATGGGATTGGTGTAGGTGGCCAGCTTTGCAATTATGTCAAAGCACTGCTGAGCTTCCTCGCTGTCCCAGATGCCCTCCTCGTAGTGGGTAGCGGCATCAAAGAATTCGGGGCCGCCCACGGAGTACATCAGAGCATACAGGAAGGCGTCAAAATAACCGGTGGTGGGGTAGGTGAAGAGGTAGATGCCCTCTTCCATGGCCTTGTCCCCCAGCTCCCACATCTCGTCCCAGGTAGCGGGGACTTCCCAGCCCTTTTCAGCAAAGAGGCCGGCGTTGTAGAACAGGCCGCAGGGGGAGTAGAACATGGGGGCCAGATAAGTCTTGCCGTCGCCGTAGGGGCTGGTAATGGTGTTGTCGGTGAAGCCGCCGGCCAGCTTGTCTGCTACAGTAACATCCTCGCCGGGAACGGTCATGGACAGAACGTCGGTGATGTCGGCAATGTTCTTGTCCTTGATGAACTGCTCGGTGAGGCCGGCTTCACGGCCGGTGGCCAGGTGGATGACGTCGGGGAACTCGCCGCCCTGCATGGCGGGACCGATGACGTCCTCAAGGTTCTTGTCGGTGGTGAGGTTAACCTTGATGCCGGTCTCGGCGGTAAATGCCTCGGCCACCTTCTGCCAGATTTCGGAGCCGTAGGCAGTCTCGATGGCGGCGACGCTGATCTCAGCGGCGGGAGCTTCGGCGGCAGTATCGCCGGAGTCGGCAGCGGGGGCCTCGGCAGGCTCGCTGCTGCCGCAGCCTGCCAGCATGCCAAGGGCCAATACCAGCGCCAAAAGCAGAGCTATGGTCTTCTTCATTTCATTTTCCTCCTAAATTTTTTTGGGTCTTTCTGATGATTCAAGTATACATTTTCGGGAAAAAACAACAACTCGATTTTTGTGGAGAATTTTATATATATTGCTCTCCGGCTAAATTTCAGCAAAACGCTTAAAAAATATATTTTGTTTTTGTATACTTCTACTATTTTCCTTTTTTGTTTCTGATTTGTTTTCCGAAAAATTCTGCATTTCTACAAATTTTTCTATTGATATTTTTTTAATCTAACAATATAATTAAAGAAAAAGCAAAATTTCTAAATTTTATCAGGAGCTGAGGCACATGAGTCATCGCAGGTTTGCCATGGATTCTTCCGGCGGGGACAATATTATTAGCCGGATAAAGCTTTTAAATGTAAGCAGCGCCAGATACGGCGGCGACTGGCATTCCGTTCCCCACACCCACAGCTATGCCGAGCTTTTTTATACCGTAGGCGGCGCCGGTCAGTTCCGTATAGACAACGAGCTCTATCCCGTTCATCCAAATCAGCTGGTGATTATCAGCCCCAACGTCACCCATACGGAGGTCAGCTATAAGGCATCGCCTCTGGAATATATTGTCCTGGGTATCCAGGGGCTGGAGCTTTCAGTGGATGAGAGCAACGACGGGCGCTTCTGCATTATAGACTGTCCCGGCGACAACGAGATAATTTCCTGCCTGCGCAATATTTATAAGGAGACTGTAGAGCAGCGTCCGGGCTGTGAACTTATTTGTCAGGCTTATATGGAGATACTCATATCACGTCTCATGCGCAGGACAAGTCTCACAGCTGCCGACCAGACTACGGGCAGCCAGGGGAGCCATCAGTGCGCCGCTGTGCGCCACTACATAGACGCCCACTATAAGGAGTCCCTCAATCTGGACATGCTGGCAGCTCAGGCCCATGTGAGTAAATTTTATCTGGCCCATGCTTTCAAGGCCGAATACGGTATTTCGCCAATCAACTATCAGATTTCTCTTCGAATCCGTGAAAGCAAGCATCTGCTGCGGGAGACGGACATGTCCCTTTCCCAGATTTCCCGTATACTTGGTTTTTCCTCCGCCAGCTATTTTTCTCAGAGCTTCCGCCGGGCGGAGGGAATGAGCCCTCTGGATTACCGAAACTCCGGGCGCAAGCCCAAGGGTGAATAAAGTATTTTGTACAGCTTTTCCCGCGCAGTTTTTCGGTGGGGAAACTTCATACGGCAAAAGCCCAGGCGGTTCTCTCTAAACCGCCTGGGCTTTTGCTATATATTTGCTTTTGCTGTTTTTCAGGTGTTGCCGGCTGGGACTCAGACCAGCTCGATAACCGCCATCTCGGCGGCATCGCCCCGGCGCTCGCCGATGCGGGTGATGCGGGTATAGCCGCCGTTACGCTCAGCGTACTTGGGGGCCAGCTCGTCAAAGACCTTTTTGGCCACGTCCTCACGGGTAATAAAGGCCAGGGCCTGACGGTAGGCGTTCAGGTCCTTTGCCTTGCCAAGGCTTATCATCTTCTCGGCCATGGGGGCTATCTCCTTGGCACGGGTGACGGTAGTTTCCATCCGGCCCTTGTCCAGAAGGTCGGTGACCTGCTGGCGGAGCATTGCCATGCGCTGGGCGGTAGTCCTGCCGAGCTTTCTTGTTCCGGGCATAATTGCATTTCCTCCTTCTTGAGAGCTTACTGATTATCCTCGCTTGCCAGAGACAAGCCCATCATCGTCAGCTTGTGGACGACTTCTTCCAGGGACTTGCGGCCGAGGTTGCGGACCTTGATCATTTCTTCCTCTGTCTTGCTGACCAGATCCTCTACGGTATTGATATTTGCGCGCTTGAGGCAGTTGAAGCTTCTTACGGACAGATCCAGCTCTTCGATGGTCATCTTGAGCATGGTATCAGGCTCCTTCTCCACCTTCTCCACCACAGTGGAGTTGTTGCCGATGGTGTCGGACAGGTCCGTAAAGAGCGTGAAGTGATCGCAGAGTATCTTGGCGCCCAGGGAAAGAGCGTCACGGGCAGTCATTGTCTTGTCGGTCCATACCTCGATGGTCAGCTTGTCAAAGTCGGTCTGATTGCCTACACGGGTGTTTTCCACCGTGTAATTGACTTTGAGGACCGGGGTGTATATGGAGTCCACAGGAATGGTGCCGATGGGCATCTGAGGATTCTTGTTCTTCTCAGCGGAGACATAGCCTCTGCCGTGATCCAGGACCAGCTCCATGTTCAGAGCGCCCTCGGGCCCCAGAGTAGCTATTGGCTGTTCGGGGTTGAGGATCTCCACCTCGGCGTCCGTCTTGATATCTCCGGCGGTGACCAGGCCCTCGCCGGATGCCTCTATATATACGGTCTTTGCACCCTCGCTGTGAAGGCGGGCAATTATGCTCTTGACATTCAGGACGATCTCCGTCACATCTTCCTTCACACCGGGTATGGTGGAAAACTCATGCTGTACTCCGGCGATCTTTATGCTGGTGCAGGCAGTACCGGGAAGAGAAGAGAGAAGTACCCTGCGAAGAGAGTTACCAAGTGTTGTGCCGTAGCCACGCTCCAGCGGCTCTATGATATACTTGCCATAAGAGCTGTCGGCAGGAGTCTCTATGCACTCTATGCGTGGCTTCTTAATTTCGATCATATAGTTATATAACCCTCCTTTTAAGTGTTGCGCTTCGTAATCGCTTGCGGTGATTCAGCTTACCAATTTGAGGGTGTCTTTATTACTTGGAGTACAACTCGACGATGAGACGTTCCTCGATGGGCAGATCGATGTCTTCTCTTGCAGGAACTGCAGCGACCTTT
>CALXGF010000128.1 GCA_944387735.1 uncultured Oscillospiraceae bacterium | reverse complement strand
GCCGGGCCGCTCTCTCCAAGGGCAACTACTTCGGCACCATGCTGGTGAAGATGGGCGTGGCCGACGCTCTGCTGGGCGGCGCCACCTACTCCACCGCCGACACCGTCCGTCCCGCCCTGCAGCTGGTAAAGACCAAGAAGGGCGCAAACCTGGTGAGCTCCTGCTTCATCATGGTCCGTGGGGACGAGATGCTGGCCATGGGCGACTGCGCCATTAATATCTCCTATGAGGACAAGCTGGACAAGGCGGGTAACGTGACCCTCTCCGCCGCCGCTCAGCTGGCCGAGGTGGCCGTTGAGACCGCCAAGACCGCCAAGGTCTTCGGTATTGACCCCAAGGTGGCCATGCTGTCCTATTCCACCAAGGGCTCCGGCAAGGGTCCCAATGTGGACCTGGTGCGCAACGCCACCGCCATCGCCAAGGAGATGGCCCCCGATGTGGCCATCGACGGCGAGATGCAGTTCGACGCCGCCGTCTCCCCCGTTGTGGGTCAGCTGAAATTCCCCGGCAGCAAGGTGGCGGGCTATGCCAACACCTTCATTTTCCCGGAGATACAGTCCGGCAACATCGGCTATAAGATAGCCCAGCGTCTGGGCGGCTTTGCCGCTTACGGCCCCATCCTCCAGGGCCTCAACGCCCCCATTAACGACCTGTCCCGGGGCTGCGACGCCGAGGAAGTCTACCAGATGTCCATCATTACCGCCGCTCTGGCATAAGTATCAAACCCGCATACACAAAGGGCCGGGCATAAAGCCCGGCCCTTTTCAGACCGTTTCAGACCGTATTTCCGTAAAAGACAGGAGGCCGCCTATGGGCAGCTGCAAAAAGCAGGAGGAATACATGGCCCTGGCTCTGGAGCTGGCACGGGAGGCCTCCGCTCAGGGGGAGGTACCCGTGGGCTGCGTCATCGCCGATGCCGACGGCAAGGTGATAGGCCGGGGCCGCAACCGCCGCCGTGAGCTTGCCGATGCCACCGCCCATGCTGAGCTGGAGGCCGTCCGGGCTGCCTGCGCCGCCCTTGGGGACTGGCGGCTAACAGGCTGCACTATTTATGTGACCCTGGAGCCCTGCCCCATGTGCGCCGGGGCCATAATAAATTCCCGCATACCCAAGCTGGTCTACGGGGCCAGAGAGCCTGTCAGCGGCTCCTGCGGCAGCGTTATAGACCTGTTCTGGGAGGGCTACGGCCACCGGCCGGAGATATACGCCGGGGTGCTGGAGTCGGACTGCGCCGCTCTGCTCCGGGATTTCTTCAGGGGAAAGCGGGGCTGAAGCCCCACCCCTATATCCCCCATATTAGATACAAAAAAGCCGAAGGCCGGAGCCTTCGGTTTTTTCCGTTTTTATTCCTTTATGCTGCCGTCGGGATTAAAGAGGGGCAGGGGGGCCAGGGTTATGATGTCGTCCCGGTTCTGGGCGTCGCCCTCGGCAAGGACCGCCATCTTTCCCGCAATGATGCCGCCGGCCTTGGTCACCAGTTCCTCCATGGCCTGGAGGGACTCGCCGGTGGAAATGACATCGTCCACAATCAGCATGCGCTTGCCACGAATGAGCTCAGCATCGGCCTTGTCCAGCACCAGCTTCTGCACCGCCGCAGTGGTAATGGATTTCACCTGCACCTCAAATACGCCGGACATATAAGCTTTTGCGCTTTTCCTGGCCAGGAAGTACCTGTCGGCGGCGCTCTGGCGGGCCATCTCATAGAGCAGGGGGATGGCCTTGGCTTCGGGGGCTATAATGTAATCATACTCCGGGGCCAACTTCAAAAGCTCTGAGGCGCAATGTACCGTCAGCTCCACATCGCCGAACATGACGAAGGCGCCTATGTAAAGCTCATCGGAGACCTTGCACAGGGGCAGCTCACGCTTTAGGCCGGCAATGTCCATCTCATAAGTCATTTGTCTTGTTCCTCCTGAGAGTTGTTCTCTCCTCATTTTTATTACCATTACATTTTATAGTAAAACCGGGAAAAATCAAGGGGTATTTGCAATTTTGCGATATCTTTATTCTTCTCCCCTCACAGGCAAAACAAAGAACCCCGCAGCAAGCTGCGGGGCCCTTCGTTTGGGAGAAAAGAGAGGATTTATAGGAGTAGAAAAGTAGCAAATCAAGGCGGGGACCTATCCCCGGGCCGGTTCAGCCGGCCGGCAGCACCCTTACGGGGCTGTCATAAGTGGAGTCCGGCGTCAGCTCATCAAAGGTGATGCTCAGCTCCAGCTCTTCCCCTGCCCGGTATACCCCCACTTCCGTGGTGTCCCCGGCGGAGAAATTCTTAACGGCGCTGCTTAGATCGTCATAGCAGCTCACTTCCATGTCCCCCAGCCGGGTTATTATATCCCCCGGACGGAGCCCGGCCTTTTCGGCGCTGCTGTCGGCATCCACGGAATACACGTAGGCGCCCATAGGCATGCCGTAGTACTGGCTGTACATGGCGGTATATCGCTCGTCAAGTTTTACGCCCATATAGGCTTTTCCTGTGACATATCCCTTGTCTATCAGGTCCTGGGCTATGGAAACGGCGTCGTTTATGGGTATCGCAAAGCCGATGCCCTCCACGCCGGTGTCGCTGTATTTTGCGGTTACCACGCCGATTACCTCGCCCCTGGTGTTATACACCGGGCCGCCGGAATTACCGGAGTTTACGGCTGCGTCCAGCTGGAACATGTTTATTGAATCGGAGGATTCCTCGGTTTTAATCACCCGGTCCAGGGCGCTTACATGGCCGGTGGTCATTGAAAACTCCAGCTCCCCGAGGGGATTACCCACAGCGTATACCGTATCTCCTACGGTGAGGCTGTCGCTGTCGCCTATAGTTGCGGCAGCGAGATTGGCTACGTCTATCTTCAGCACGGCAATATCGTTGCTCTCCTCCACGCCCACGATCTCCGCAGCATAGCTGCTGCCGTCGTGGAGCATCACCGTCAGTCCCTGGCCTCCGCTGTATGCGTACTCGACTACATGGTAGTTAGTAACTATATATCCATTTTCCGAGACTATAAAGCCGGTGCCGGTGACGGCAGAGGAGCTGGTCATGCCGAACAGGTTGGTGTAGGCCACCTGGGAGCTGATACCCACCACATGGCGGCAGGCGTTGTCATATATGGACGAGGCCGGCATTTCGCCGGAATCTCCCAGCGCCGTAGCCGCAACAGGCGAAGCGTTATTTTGGGCGAGGCTCTGTTCCTGCAGCTCGCTCACGCCCTGCTGCAGAGCATCCACCCTTTCCTTTAACCGGGAAGCCACATAGGCTCCGCCTCCCAAGCCCCCCAGAAGGGCGCAGGCCAGACAAAGGCACAGGGTTCTGGCAAAGCCTCCCGCTCTTCCTGGGTTTTTCCTGGGAGCCTTAGGCTCCCGAGGCTCTTTTGGCGTTCTCTCCGGCGGGGTGTAGTAGCGGGGAGGTACTGTACTGTCCTCCTCACGGACATAGTGGGCGTCGGAATATATCTTCTGCGTGTAACCGTTTTTGTAATGATATTCCCCGTTGACCCTGTCGGTCTGGCCCTCGCCGGACTTATAGGTCTCGTCGGAACTTATGACATCATCTTTCCCCGGCACAAACATCCATTTCGACCTCACTGCTCTCTTGATACAGTACTCATCCTTACGGGCTATAATATAACCTGTATTTATGACGCTGTAATGAACAAAAAAGCAAAAATTTATAAACAGCTGGTTTAATATCTGTAATAAAAATAACATCTGCGTATTCTTGTTATTTCCCGGCAGGATATGACAAACTTTTGCCGGCGTCATGGATATACTTGCCTCATAGGAGGTGTACCCATGAAAAAAATATTGTCTATGGGCCTTGTGCTGCTGATGCTGGCAGCTATACCGCCCCAGGCCATGGCTGTATGCGAGGAGCCGTCGGACCCCTCCGCATCCATCCCGTCAGAAACGGCTGAAGCCTCGCCTTCGCCCTCGCCGGAGGATAGCCGGGACACAGAGACCCTGCCGGAACTGCCCTTGCCGGACTCGTCCCCTTTCCCCTCTCCTTCCCCTTCCCCGGACAGCCAGGCTCAGGGTGAGTCCGCCTCCAGCATCTTTGATCTGCTCCAGGGCAGCAACGCCACCAAGGAGATTGACATGGCGGCCTACTATCTAGGCGAAATGTGCGCCGCAGCCGCAGAAGGAGACACAGAGGCCGGCCACGAGGCGGAGGCCAACCGCAACGCAATTATAGAGCGAAACGGCAGCGGAGAGGAGGAGATCTCCTTCGATGATCTCTATCTGCTCTCAAAGCTCATCTATGCCGAGGCCGGCAGCAGCTGGCTCAGCGACGACTTCCGCCTATGCGTGGGAGAGGTGGTCATGAACAGAGTGGCTTCACCGGAGTTTCCGGACACCATTTACGACGTGATATACCAGAAGAACCAGTACTCCAGCGTCAGCGACCCCGGATTCTCCTCCCTGGTACCCAGCCAAGACTGCGTGGACGTGGCCCTCAGGCTTTTGCAGGGGGAGAGGCAAATGGCTCCAAGCGTAGTTTTCCAGTCCAATTTTGCCCAGGGCGAGATCTTCTCCATACATGAGGACCTGCGTCTGGGAGACACCTTTTTCTGCGTGAGCAATAACCTGGACCTTTATCCGTAAAAAGCATCCGGCAGGACCCTCAAAAGCGGGGCCTGCCGGATATTTATATGCCGTGTATTTACAGGGCTGCGTCCCAAACGGCGAACTCAGTATATATCGTCCACCACTCTGGAAGGGGGAGCCTCCAGTATCTCCGGGTGCTGGAACAGGTAGCGGTAGGCCTGGAGGAACTGGGCGTAATAGTGCCCGTCCACGGTGCGCTCGTCCATGACCATCTTGCAGTCCACATATTTCCTGTCCACCATGTTCCCATGGCGGTCCAGCTCGTAGGCGTGGCGCTTGGCCCCAAAGGCGATGAACACCGGAAGGGTGCCGAAATTGTATATATGGTGGTAGATGGGCCCTATGCGCAGGGAGCCCAAGTCGGTGATTATCATGGAGCCGTGGAAGGGGCTGGCCTCGGTTATGGACTCAGGCAGCCAGCCGAAATAGTCCATGGCCCGTAGTACCGCCAGGGCAAAGCGCAACAGGAAGCGGGGCATGCGGCACAGAGCTTCCGCCACGTCCTCGGTATTGTTGTTCCCGTCGGAGGCCTTTATCTCCTCTATCTTCTCGTTCATCTTCCTGTATACGTCGAAGATGGTATCCGTAGGTTCAAAGTACACTTTTATCGTGGTCTCGGTGGCGTCCAGCGACAGGCTGCACTTAACGGTCAAAACCACGGCGATCTGATCGGCGGCATAGATGCGCCGGCCCGCAATAAAACGGTTCACTCCCGGCAGCATGGACACGCAGCGCACATAGGCGGCTATGAGAAAGTGCAGTATGCCTATGCCTTTGTAGCCCTCAACTCTCAGCCGACGCAGGTTCTTATCCAACACGGAAACCTCAAAACTCTCCTCATACTGATTGCAGGCGTCGTTGCGAGTGGGCATTATGAAAGGTATAAATTTGTTGAAGGCGGGCAAGGAACGGACCAGCCTGCCGTCCTTCCTGTCGCCGAAGCGGCGCTTGTATGTACTCATAAGTGTTTCCTGCCTTTAATTATTTGAAATATTTTAAGTATCTATCGGCATCCACATTATACAGTCATTTGCCCCGGATTACAAGTAAAAGATATAATACTTGCTAATTATTAAGATAGATCTCCCGGAATTGCCTGGACAAGGCATAGCTTATGTAAAGGTTTTGATATGTTGGGAACAGCCGACGATTTTCTGTGCGGCTCCGGCGGCGTCTCACCACTTGTTTTCCACTTTTTCAGCAAAGCCCGGAAAGTCCTTTAGCTCTATAATTTGTCCCTCGTCCAGCGTTACCTTGCCGGTGAAGCGGCCGAAGACCTGGTGCTGGTCGGATTTGATGAGCTTCACATCGGTACATGAGGCCCTGTCCAGTACGGGAGTAAAGTCCATCTCAAAGCGTCCGTCGTCGGAAGAGAAGGTCCAGGGAGACATAAAGTCTTTTTCGTTTCCTGGGATATTGAACCTGACCCGGCTGAGCTTGTGGGCCTTGCCTTTATAAAAGAGCATGTTCTCGCTGGCGGCGGAGGTATCGCCAAAACCGTAGCCTATGTTCCAGCCGAAGGGCTCGCCATTCACATGGTAGGAGGCGGAGCCCCAGTACCAGGTGTTGTGGTAGGTCCACACGCCCCTGCCCCAGTCCAGCACGCCGAAGCTCTCCGCCGGGTCAAAGTCATAGCTGCGTCCGTTGTAGAGCACCTGGCCGGAGGCCCTCATGCAGTTTATCTTCTGATTATAATAGAAATGGCCCGGCTTGGAGAAGGGGGTGCATATCACCATACTCTCCTCCGGCTCGTCTGTAAGCTCCACCTTGGCATAGAGAGAGCCGCCGGGGCCGAAGTTCTTCATTTGGGCGATCAGCGTCCGCTTCCCGTCACCTTTGTTTATGAAGCTTATAGAGTGGTTCTTCCCGGCGTGGAACACGTCTCCCACAGCGGAAGTCTCCGGCATTTTCAGTTTGCCCAGGGGCATGAAGCTCATGGGGCTTTTTGTTATCTCCCAGCCCTCCTGAAAATCCAGCAGGGATATGGAGTCCAGGCCCATGTATCCGTTGTCGTCCACGGTGAGGGCCAGGGCAAAGCGGCCGTTATTTATAAGGTAGTAGTCCCATTCTTTTATCCGCAGCTTTGAAGCTTTGATGTCCGCCCGTCGGTATACCGGCAGCAGGCGTTTGGCATAGCCCGGCTCCGTGAGATCGCCCTGGGCGTTCAGCAAGGGAATGGTCTTTGTTATCTCGTGCTGCATCTGTCACCCTCCTTTTTTGATAAGACGGATATCCCTCCCCACAAAGGGCAGGGCAGTGAACTCCCCTGCTATGCGGGAGCATATCTGAGGCGTATATTTTTTTTGCAGCTGATCGTCGCTGAGATTGGTGCTGATAATGGTCTTTTTTCCCTTCACCAGCCGGGTATTTATCAGGGTGTACAGGGCGCTTTGGGACATGGGAGTTACCATCTCCGTCCCCAGGTCGTCCAGTATCATAAGGTCGCAGTCCTGCATACGCCGGGTACGCAGGGCCGCAGCCTCTCCCTCTTCCGTGTCTCTGGAGAACTTGGCGGTCTCGAAGCAGTCCAGGGCCGCAGAGGCCGACTCGTAGCACACGGAGAACCCCTTGTCCGCCACTACTCTGGCAATACAAGCTGACAGGTAGGTCTTGCCCAGGCCGGTGCCTCCCTGCAAAAGCAGATTCGGAGAGGTCTGAGAAAAATTTTCCGCAAAGCGGCGGCAGGCGGCGCAGCTCAAGGCCATAGTTTCCCTGGGCACCACATGTTTTACCGGGTCCGGCGTGTTTGGGTAAAGGCTCAGATCGAACTTCTCGAAGCTCTCGTCCCCCCGGCGCATCAGAGTACCCAGCTCTTTGGTGAGCTCCCGGTTATATAGCCGGTCCAGGCAGGAGCAGACTCCTCCCCGGTATATGCCCGTATCCCTGCACTTGGGGCAGGAATAAATTTCGTCCAGATAGTCCGGCGCAAAACCGCCCAGCTTCAGCAGCTCAAGACGGCGTCGCTGCATATTCAGGTTCCGGCCCTTCAGCTCCTCTATACGCTCTTTCAAATCCGGGCGGCGGGATACCGTCAGGCGCACAAGCTCAGTCATCTGGCTGCGCAGGGCGGCATCTAAGCTCTCCAGTTCCGGCAGCCGGGTATAAGCCAGCGCCCGGCGTCGCTGCTGCTCGGCCAGGTTTGCTCCCCTTATTTTGTCCAGCTCGTCTCTGGCTCGGGCCAGAAGCTTTCCGTCATAGGCCATACTGCCACATCCTTACATTTTATCAACAATGGCCCTGAGGGCCTCCATGTCTATAGGCTTGTCCGACACTCCCGGTCGGGGAGGAGCAGCCTTGCGGCGGCCTTCCTTTTCCTCCACCTGGGCCCTGCTGTACAGCTTCTTTTCGTTCCAGCTCAGGAGTATCTTGTTCATATAATTCCATTTCAAGGCGCCGGTGTTGGTCACCGTTCTGTCATAGGCCAGGGCTATGCAGTCCTCCCCAAAGCCCATATCCAGCCAGGAGGAGATATATTTCTGCTCCGTGGCCGTCAGTTCCCGGCCCCGGATGCCCAGGCTCTCCTTTATCCGTCCCAGGTCCTCCCGTCGCTGCCGGCTGCTGCGTATGTACTCCTCCGCCTGTTCCATGCTCATTATCTCCCGGTTGGCCCAGGTATAGGCTTCCTTCTCGATAAAGCGCATGGATGGGCGGCGGCCCTGGGATATGGACACGCAGTGGTTTAAAAGCATAAGTATTACTTCCGGGGGCAGGGCCAGATAGTCGTATATTCCGAAAAGCCGCTTGAGATCGCTGCTGCTGAGGACATGGCCCAGCACCTTTTGGGCCTCGGCGACTATGGCGTAAAAGCCCGCATCCTCTTTGGAGCGGCGCAGCAGGTCCTCCGTCTCATATTCCGGCAGCTCCTCCGCCGGGGCAGGCCGCACAGCTTGCCCCAGAGGCGCCGCAGCCTCGCCGACAGGCAGCAGGCCCATGCGCTGGAGCTTCTCCCAGGCGGCGCTTATCTCTCCCATGGTGCGGCACAGCTCCCTGGCCGCTTGCTCCAGGTCATCCCCGCCCCGGCGGCAGAGATAGATGTAAAGCAGGGCCACGTCCCCGTCATGGGCGGCAATGAGGGCGTCCGCTGTTGAATTGTCCGGAAGGCAGCGCTGCATTTTCTTACCTCTTTATCCTTAAATCCCCGGCCTTGGAGGGGAAAATTAAATTTATATTAATGTTTAATCCATAAATTCTTCCGCCGCCGTGATATAATTTATCAACCGGCATTGCTCCGTCTGGCCAGGTTTCGTAAAAGTTTTCCTGTTTTGCGCCGAATTGTATTATACCATTATTTTTTTCTTGTCGCAATAGCCTTGTCTGTGCTATACTATGATGGAGTTATAGCGTACATATATAGGAGAGATATACAAATGCTGGAATTGCTTTCTCCCGCCGGTTCCCCGGAGGCGGTCATTGCCTCCGTGCAAAACGGTGCGGACGCAATATACATGGGTATGGGCAATTTCAATGCCCGGCGCAACGCCAAAAACTTTACCGACGAGGAGTTTGAAAAGGCGGTCCGCTACTGTCGTATCAGGGGCTGCAAGGTCTATGTCACCCTGAATACCCTGGTGGGGGACAGGGAGATGGAGGCCGCCGTGGCCGCTGCCCGCCTGGCTTCTCAGAGGGGCGCCGACGCAATACTGGTCCAGGACCTGGGCCTGGTGCGGGCCATCCGTCAGGCTCTGCCTGATATTCCCATCCACGCCAGCACCCAGATGAGCATCCACAATCTGGCAGGAGTGGAGGCCGCCGCCGAAATGGGCCTGACCCGTGCGGTGTTGGCCAGGGAGCTGAGCCTGGAGCAGATAAAGTTCATAAGTAAACACGCCTCCATTGAGACGGAAGTTTTCGTCCATGGGGCTTTGTGCTTCTGTCACTCCGGCCAGTGCTACATGTCCAGCCTCATCGGCCGGCGCAGCGGCAACCGGGGCATGTGCGCCCAGCCCTGCCGCATGCAGTACAGCCTGGGCGGCCGCATGGACGACTACCCCATGTCCTTGAAGGATAATTGCCTGGTGGACCGTCTCCAGGAGATAGAGGAGGCGGGGGTGAAGTGCGTGAAGATCGAGGGGCGTATGAAACGCCCGGAGTATACGGCCATAGTCACCAAGATATATTCCAAGGCCATCAAGGAGCAGCGCCAGCCCACCCCCGAGGAAATGAGCTCTCTGGAGCGGGCCTTCTCCCGCCAGGGCTTTACCCAGGGCTATTTTGACGGAGACAAAAAGGACATGTTCGGCACCCGTCAGGATGCGGACAGGGATTCGGAAAAGATGTTTACTTTGGCCCGCCGGGCCTATGCCGAGGGGGAGATGCGCCGGGTACCGGTGCACTTCTACACCGTGGCCGAGAAGGCCCAGCCCATCAAGGGCATAGCCTTTGACGACGACGGGAACCACGCCGTGGCCTATGGGGCCGTTCCGGAGAGGGCCAAGGGCCAGGGACTTACCGACGCCTATCTCACCGAGCAGATGTTCAAGACCGGCGGCACGCCCTACAACTGCGTTGAAAACAAGGCCAAGGCCGACCCCGGCCTGTATCTGCCCGCCGCCGAGATAAACGAGCTCAGGCGCAAGCTGGTGGCCGAGCTCAGCGAGCAGCGGGCCATACCGCCCCGGCGCCGTACGGGCCCCATGCCCCAGCGGCCCAAGAGCAAAAGCGTGGTCACTGACCCCGCCATGATCTTCCAGGTGCTCACCGAGGAGCAGCTTAGCCCGGAGCTGGCGGCAATGAAGCCCAAATACGTATACGTTCCCCTCATGATTATGGCCGACCACTTCGATAAAGTCTCCCTCTTTATCGAAAAGGAAGCCGTGCCGGTGGCTGTGCTGCCCAGGATAATCACCGACAACGAAATAAAGGGCGTATACAACGCCCTCACCAAGGTCTTTGACCTGGGGGTGAACGAGGCCCTGGTGGGCAACCTTGGCCACGCCATACTGGCAAGGCAGGCGGGCATGAAGCTGAGGGGAGACTTTGGTCTCAACTGTTTCAACTCCCTCACCATGGATGTGCTGCAGCAGGCTGGCTTTATCTCCGCCACCGCCTCCTTTGAGCTGCGGCTGGCTCAGATAAAGGATCTGGCCAAGCCCATAGACACGGAGATAATAATTTATGGCCGGCTGCCCCTGATGGTCTCCGACCAGTGCATCATCCGCCACAGCGCGGGCCGCTGCAACTGCCAGACCCCGGTGCAGATGTCCGACCGCATGGGCTCGGTCTTCCCGGTGGTGAAGGAGTTCGGCTGCCGCAACGTGATATACAACGCCCATAAGCTCTACCTGGCCGACAAGAAGGAGGACCTGTTCTCCGCCGGCCTTTGGGGACTCAGGATGATGTTCACCACCGAGAGCGCAAGAGAGTGCGTAGAGGTGGTAAAGGGCCATATGGGGCTCAGCGACTACAAGCCCAATGTCCTCACCCGGGGGCTCTACTACCGGGGCGTGGACTGAAAAGAGGTAATTTTGCAATGGATATAGTTCTGGCCTCCGGCTCTCCCCGACGCCGGGAACTTTTGCAGATGCTGAAAGTCAAAAACCTCAGGGTCATCCCCGCCAGGAGCGAGGAGCGGGCCCCCGCCGGTCTGGAGCCGGGGGAACTGGTGAAGTTCCTGGCCTCCCATAAGGCCCGGGAGGTGGCGGCCCTCTGCGGTGAAGATGACCTGATAATCGCCGCCGACACCATAGTCTGGCATCAGGGCCGTATCTTCGGCAAGCCCCATTCCCCGGAGGAAGCCGCGGCCATGCTCCGCAGTCTCTCCGGGTGCAGCCACCAGGTGTTCACCGGGGTGTCAGTGCTCCGCCGGGGCCGGGAGCTGCTGGAATATGAGATGAGCCGGGTGCATTTCCGCAGCCTGGACGAAGACGAGATAGCCCGATACGTAGCCACCGGCGAGCCCATGGACAAGGCCGGGGCCTACGGCGCCCAGGGCAGGGCCGCCCTTTTCGTCCGGGGCATAGACGGGGACTTTTTCAACGTCATGGGCCTGCCTCTGTGTACTCTGGGTCAAATGCTGAAAGAACAGGGAGTTGTACTTCTTTGAAAGAATATCTTAGAAAAAACGGCATCAAGGTGGCCATCATAGTGGTGGCCGTGGTGCTTCTCATAGGCATCGCCGCCGCTGCCCGGGGCGGGCAGATAAGCGCGGTGCAGAATGTCACCGGGATACTGGAAGCTCCCCTGAAGCGGGTGCTCAGCTCCGCCGTCAACTGGGTGGACGGTATCTACGGCTATATCTTTGAATATGACTCTCTGAGAGCGGAAAACGAGTCTCTGAGAGCCCAGCTGGCCGAGGCCCAGGAATCCGCCCGTGACGGCATAGAGGCCTCGGAGGAGAACACCCGGCTGCGCCGCCTTCTGGAGCTGCGGGAGCAGCACACCGACTATGTGCTGGAGAGCAGCAAGGTGGTGCTCTGGTCCTCTTCCAACTGGTCATCCACTTTTACCATAAGCAAAGGCTCCAACAGCGGCATTGAGCTGGGCGCCCCGGTCATCACCGAATACGGCGCCGTAGTTGGCCAGATAACCGAGCTGGGTGACACCTGGGCCACCGTCAGCACCATTATCGACGTGGACATGAGCCTGGGCGCCTTCGTGGGCGTCTCCGGCAACTCCGGCATGGTGGTGGGAGAATTCGGCCTCATGCGTGACAAGCAGGCCAAGCTCACCTTCCTGGCCGACGG
>CALXGF010000127.1 GCA_944387735.1 uncultured Oscillospiraceae bacterium | reverse complement strand
GACCTTGCCGGTAGTGGACCAGGCATCGCAGAAGAGCTGGGAGTCATTGTCTATATCCAAAGCCGCCTCGTGGAACTTGGTCATCATGGCGTTGCGGAAAGTGTAGACCTGTTCCAAGGTCAGCTTCTGGTCCACGGACATGAAGCAGCTGAGCTGGCTGAACTTCAGTTCGCTCTCTCCCTGCCAGCGCTCCGCCTGATGCTGGCTGTCCAGCATATTGGCAAGATGGGAATACACCAGCAGGCAGGCCAGGCACAGCAAGGCCAGAATTACTGCCGCTATAGGCAGCGCCAGCCGTTTCAGCTTCTCTCTCATGCGTTATTCTCCGCCATCCTCACCTGATCGCCGCTCTTCACCGGGGAGTTGCTGGTGGTAATGACGTAGTCCCCATAGCTCAGGTCGGCCACCACGGCGGAGTTATTGTCGTCGGAAGCCAGAACTTCCACGCTCACCCGCTTGGCAATATACCTGTTGCCCAAAGGCGAGGACTTGGCCTCAATGGCGAGAACGAACTTGCCGTTATTGTCGCTGCGTATTGCGCTGTTGGGCACTATTGTGTCATAATTGGCGCTCTTCTGGCCCACGGAGATGGTGAGCTCCGAGCCGGAGGTCACATCCCCGGACAGCTCAAAGGTAAGTTCCTTGTTGGTCTGGGGGTTCTTGGGGTCGGTACGGATATTGGAGAGGGTTGCCACTATCTCATTGCCCCAGTAGTAGTTGCTCACTGTTGCGGTGTCCCCCACCCGCAGGCGCTGAGCCTGGTCGTTGGTGACGGAGAAGGAGAGGGTGTGGCCCATATCCGGCACCTCAATGGTGCAGACCACAGTGTCCTTGGTGACGGTGTCCCCGGCGCTGACGTTAATGGCAGTGACCACGCCGTTGACATTGGCGGTTATCTGGTCACCGGCGTCGCCGGAGAGCTGCTTTACCTTCTCCTGGGCGGCCTTTATCTTCTCCGCCTGCTGCTGAAGATCTATGGATGCGGAAGTCAGGGTCTTGTCGTTCTGGGTCTGGGTGAAATACAGGTTGTTGCAGGCATCCTCATAGGCTGCCTCGGCAGTTTTCATCTCCGCCTCGGCCTTGTCCAGAGCCTCCTTATAGGGCACCAGCTGGTAATTCACCTGCTCATTGTATTTCAGCAGAGCGTCATATTTTGCCTTTGCAGTATCATAGGCGCTCTTGGCATTTTCCAGAGTTGCGCCGTTGCTGGAGGAGAAGGAGGACAGCTCTGCCTGGGCAGCCTTCAGCCACTGCTGGGCCGTCGCCAGGTCCTTGACGTCGTTGGGGGTGGTCTCTCCCGGCTGGTAGGTGCCCATCAGCTCGATATTCGGCACATCCCCAACGCTGGCCAGCAGCACTATGCCGCCGCTGCGCCCGGCAGTATTGGCCATGGTCTGGGCAGTAAGTCCGCCGGAGCTGCTGTCTGTTCCGCCGGATGTGCCGTCACCGGTACCGCCGTTTTCAGTGTTACCGCCCACAGAGTTATCCTGGGTTCCGCCGCCCTGGCCCTGGCCCTGGCCCTGATCCGGATTCGGCTCCTGGGTGGGAGCCGGGGTCTCGATTGGCGTTACGCTGCTCAGCTGATTGACCCGGTTCTGCCAGTCCACCACCTTTGCGTTCAGGTTCTGGTAGGCGCTGTCATAGCTGGCCTGGACACTGATAAGGGTATTGTATGCGTCTTTCATGGCCTTTTCCGCATCGCTGAGCTTATCCAGGGTCTCCTTGTCGGAGAGCTCGGCCTTCATCAGCTCATAGGTGGTATAGGCATCGCTGTAGGCCTTGTCCGCCGCATCCAGGTTGTTACTGGCCGTCTCCACCGCCCGCATCTCCGTGGTATAGTTGAAGTTGGGCATATTGACAGCGGACTTCTGGTAGGCATACTGAAGGTCACGCAAAGTCTCCTTGGCGGCCTCCAGCTCCTGGCTGTCTCCCGCACCCAGGACGAAGAGGGTGTCCCCGGTGCTGACCTCCTGGCCCACCTTCACCATAACGGAGCGTATCTCCCGGGTCTGGGTGGTCTTAACATTGTGGCTGCCGTTGGCCTTCACGGTACCGGTGCCCCGGACCTTGGCCACGATGGAACCGTCGGTAACTCCGGCGGTAGCCACTTCAGGCAGGCTGCGGTTCATAATGGTGTTGGAGAAGAAGGTCAACACCAGCAGCACCGCCAGAAAAACAATGGCGGCATTTTTTACCCATTCTCTGTTCTTAGGTTTGAATTCCATAATACACCTCTAAAGCTTTGCTCTCCGTCAGCCTTTGACGCTGCCGGAATTTGCTATGCCCTCCACCAGATATTCCTCGCCGTGGAGGAACAGCAGCAGGGACGGTATCATATATACTGTTGCCATGGCAAAGGCCAGGCCTATCTCGCCGGCATTTATGTTGGACAGGAACACGGAAAGGGGCTGGCTGTCCGCATCCTGAAGGAGGATGAGGGGCTGCTCCACCATATTCCAATAGTCGATAAATACCAGGATAGCAATGGAGTAGAGGGCCGAGCGGCACTGGGGCAGACATATTTTTGTGAATATCTGCCACTCCCCTGCTCCGTCAACCTTAGCCGCCTCTATAAGGGAATAGGGTATGCGGCGCATAAACTTTGTGAGCAGGAATACGGAGAAGGGGGCGAAGATGCCCGGCAGGATAATGGCCCAGGATGTATTCAGTATACCCAGCCAGTCGCTGACCAGATAGTTGGGCACCAATGTCACCTGATAAGGCATGAGCATCAGTATTACATAGAAGAAGAATATACCGCTTCTAATTTTGCCCCGCCAGCGGGTGAAGCTGTAGGCCGCCACCGCAGCCACCGCAACCTGGAAAATGACTATAGGCACCACCAGGAAAATGCTGTTCCACAGCTTCAGCAGGTACTCCGGAGATTTTATAAGTCCGGTGACATACTGGGAGAGGGTCACCTTATCGGGGATGAACTTGAGGTTCACGGTCTTGGACACATAGCCCCCGGTGGTGGTGGAAAAAATCATGCCGTAGTTTGCCTTTATCTCCGACTCGGACATGAAGGAGTTGGTGATGGTAAGCACTGTGGGCAGCAGGAACATTATGGCAAAGGCGGCGCAGAGGACGAACATGGCGCCACGGCCGAAATAGTGTTTCTTTTTCATCCCTCCACATCCTTTCCGAACCAGTCCTCCGCTATGAACAGCAAAGCTATCAGCACCACCATGACAATGGCCATGACCACTGCGGCAGCGGAGAGCTTCTGATAATCCAGGGAGCGGAAGGTGTTGTTCATAAAGTGCTGGAGCATGTACAGCTTTTCATAGGGGTAGTCCCCGGTGAGCAGGTACACCTCTCTGAAGACCTTGAAGGAGTTTATCAGGGACAATATGGTGACGAAGAGCACCGTCGGGGAGAGATAACGGAGCTTGATGGCGAAGAACTTGTAAGTCTCGCTGGCCCCTTCCACGTCGGCCACTTCCAGCAGCTCCTTGGGTATGTTTGCCAGGCCCGCCATGAACAGTATCATATTGTAGCCCAGGTTCTTCCACAAAAACAGTATGATGACAACTATCTGGCAGTAGTCCGACTGGAGCCAGTCAATCCTGTCGGCGCCGAAGAGCATGATAAACTCGTTTATGGTGCCGTTGAAGTTGAAGAGCACCTGCCAGATGAGCACCACCGAAGCCACCGGCACCATCATTGGGCTGAGGAAAAAGGTGCGGAACTGGCTCTTCATTGGTATGCGGCACTCCAGCATCAAGGCCAGACACATGGCCAGGATCACAGCCAGGGGCACTGCCACCACGGAAAAGCTCAGGGTGTTCTTTGCCGCCATGAGAAAGGCGGAATTATCGAACAGCTTTATGAAATTTTCCAAAAACACAAAGTTCTTCGATCCAACTCCATCTATCAGCGAGTAGTAGACCACCACGCCGAAGGGGACGATGAAGAACACTCCCACGCCCAGAAGACTGGGGGACAGAAAGCACAGGCTCTTGAGCAGATCCAGGGTGTGCTCCCTGAGATTAAGTTTGTTTTTCTTCATTTGACCTTGCCGTTTCGTTATCCAATATAGTTATGATGTGTACGCTATTGGTAATAATACCACATCTTGTAGGCCGATTCAATAAAAGCCGGTGAAACAAAAGAAATATTAATAATTATCTATTCTATATGAGGTACAGGCAGAGGCAAAGCCCCTGCCTGTAGTTTTGAAACGGCGCTCAGCGCTGCTCGTTGACAAAGATGTTGGCCTTGCTCTGGATGAGCTTTGCCACGTCTTCGGCGCTCTTCTGGCCCTGGAAGAAGGCGGCGGCCTCCTGGGAGACTATCTCAAAGATGTCGCTGTCATAGTTGGCCTTCCTGTCGGTGCTGGCAATGAGCTCGCGGAGCTGGTCTATCTGCTCCGGGTCTATGGCGTAGACCTCCTCGTTCTCACCGGTCTCCTCGTTCCAGCGTCCGTAGCGGGGGATGGGAATCTTGTTGCCCTCTTCGTCCAGCATCTCGTTACCGTTCTCATCCTTCTGGTACTGGATGGTCATGGCCTCTTCCGCCTTTTCGTCAAAGATATCCTTGCGGCTGGCCAGGCCCCACACGTTTTCTTCCTGATATTCCTTGGTCATGAAGGTACGCAGGAACTTCCAGACCTCATCCTTGTACTCGCTCTTGCTGCTCATAGCGTAGCCGCCGCCGTCTATGCCCAGCATATTTCCGGTACCGCTGGATGTGGGATAACCTATAAAGGTAACGTCACCGCCGAAGCTCTCGATATACTGGTTATAGAAAAGATCCTCTATCATATACACTGAGGTCTGCACCAGCATCTGTTTTCCCTGGGCAATCCGCTCATCGGTGCTCTCAGCGGTGGAATAGTCGTAGTTTTCCCAGTCAAAGGTCTCGGGGAACCGGGCAGCAAAATTCAGCAGGTCGACAAACTCCTGGCTGTCGAATTTGCACTCGCCGGTGCCCCAGTTCACAAAGTTCTCCAGCTCCAGAGCCAGGCAGTTCTGGAGTATCAAGTCTCTGGTGACATATTGGTCAAAGGGCTCGCAGCCCTCGGGCATGGAGGCCAGAGCCTCGTCGAACTCCTCATAGGTCCAGCCCGGGGTATCTCCCACCACGGCGCTGGCGCCCATGACGGTCTGGATATAGAAGCCGGGCACAGTGCAGCAGAGCTTGCCGTCCACTTCCATGGCAGCCAGGACGTTTTCAAAGAAATCCTCCCGGTTCAGCTCCTCATCGGCATCGATGTAGGGGTACAGATCCTCGATAAGGCCCTTGGAGGCCAGCTGCACGTAATTGACGCTGCTGATGTCCAGAATGTCGGGGATATTGCCGGCCATGATCTCGGTGTTGAGCTTGGTAAGTCCGGCATCGTAGCCGTTCTCCTCGTTGTTGTACTCGGAGTAGTCTACAACTTCGATACGGTACTTGTCGTTGCTGCGGTTGAACTTCACTATCATGTCCTGGGTCTGATACTGAAGGCCGATGCAGCCCAGAGTGATTATCTCCTTATGGGGCACGGACTCATAGGGCACCTGCTTTACGGTGACCAGCTCGTAGCTGTAGCTGCTGCTGCTACTGTCATAGTCCGTAATGACGCCCACTACAGAGCCGTCATCTCTTACGGTGACGCTGCTCATGTCGTTGCCGTTCACATCGCAGCTGAGCCAGCTGAAAAGCTTCTCCTGCTCCCCGGTGGCCAGCTTCAGGCCATAGAAGTTGGTGCCGTTGGTGTAGTAGAGGTCGTAGCCGTTGCTGCCGGTGATGGCGTTATAGAGGTATACGTTCTCCAGGGGGTAGCCGGTGTCGCTGAGCTTCTTGTTGGCAATGTCTATGGGATAGACTTCCATTCCGCTGCCGCTGGAAATGCTGGCGGCAATGGTGCCGTCGGCCAGTTTCACAATGGTGTCGACGTAGCTGTCGGAACTCACCTCAATGTTATAGCTGAAGCTTCCGTCGGGGGCTATGCCTACTATCTGGGAACCGTTATAAAGGCATACCAAGTTCCCGTCCTGGTCCAGCTTCATGTTATAGGTATCCAGGTACATATCCGGATCTATCTCCACTGGTGCGCTGCTTATCTCGGTACCGTCGCTCTCCAGCCAGCGGACGTAGTAATTCTGTTCATACTTATAGTACTCCCAGTATTCGTTGCTGCTGCTGTCCATCCCGTCGGGAGCCTCGCTCCAGGACTTGTACTGGATCTCCATCACTGCCAGTCTGCCGTCATCGGCCACGCAAATGCCGCTGACGTCGCTGCTGGAATTAAAATCCTTGTAATTGCCGTCGTTGGCAGGAGGCTCCATGCGCTGGTAGTTTGCCAGCTTTTCCACCTTACCGTCAAAGCCAACGAAGTAGATGAAGCTGCCATATACATCGTACTGGCCTTCATACTCAGGGGTGACTCCCTCGGGGGTGTTATTGCCTATCTTCTCGTAGCTGGTGGAATAGAAGCCATCCTCAGTGTAAACTCTGGGATAGAGGCTCACATCCTGGTCGCTGGCGATTTTGTCAAATACCGCCGTATACGCAAACTCGGGATGGTCTTCATCTGCCTTATCCTTCTCCCCGGCGCCGTCGTCGCTCTTTCCGCAGGCAGCCAGAGACAGTGCCGTCGCCGCTACCAGCAGCAGAGACAGCAGGCTTTTCAGTCTGTTTTTCATTTTTGTCCTCCTTGATATGTGATTAAATGAATAAACATTCTTTTCCTATGCCAGCATAGGTAGACATAATTATAGCACAGATTGTTCCGGGGAACTCTTAAACTTTCTTAAAACATTCAAATGTTTATTGTGCCCCGAAAAATTTGTGTTACAATCAAGGGGAGGTGATTATATGACGGCACTCCCCCATGTGCTCATAGTAGATGACGATGCAGACATAAGAAATGTTCTTGAAATTTTGCTTAAAAATAAATATTTTGTTGCGGAGGCCTTTGACGGCGCCTCGGCCATAGAGTATGTCTCCGCCCATCCGGATATAGACCTTATCATTCTGGACGTTATGATGCCGGGGCTCTCCGGCTTTGAGACCTGCGCCCGCCTGCGGGAGCTGAGCCACGCCCCTATCCTCTTTCTCACCGCCAAGTCCGCCGAGGCGGACAGGCTCTCCGCCTACAGCAGCGGCGGTGACGACTTTCTTTCCAAGCCCTTCTCCCATCAGGAGCTGCTGGCCAAGGTCAATTCTCTTCTGCGCCGCTAACGGGAATACCGGGGCAAGAACGACGGCGTGATCTCCGTGGGCGATCTGGAGGTAGACCTGTCCGGCCACAGTGTAAAATACCAGGGCAGCCACGTATCCCTCACCGACACAGAGTATGCCATCCTGGAGCACCTGATGAAGCGCCGGGGCAATACGGTCACGGCAGCGGAGCTCTACGAGTCGGTGTGGGGGGAGAAGTTCCTCTCCGGCTCCGGCAATACCGTGATGGTCCATGTCCTTAATCTGCGCCGTAAGATAGAGGAAAATCCATCCAGCCCGAAAATAATCCGCACGGTGTGGGGAAAGGGTTATCAGATTGACTGAAAAGCTGAAACTTCCCCGTTCTCTCACGGCCAAGATGCTGTATGTGTCTCTGTTCGGGCTGCTCATGGCGGTGCTGCTGTATATACTGGCCGGGGAACTGGGCTGTCTGCTGGTGGAAAAAGTATACATGAGCGAAGAAAACGTAGCCCAGCGCAAGGCGGAGATATACTCCCGCCTCAGCAGCTATGTCTCGGAAAACAAGGTGTCGGGAAAGGATACGAAGGCTTTGTCCCAGTGGACAAGGGAAAATGATTACGTTACCATCCTGCTTTATGACAGCGGCAATCAGCACCGCAGTTTCTCCGGGGACAAGGCTGCCGTGCCGGAGCTCAACAGCGAGTACGATGCCTCCAAGTACGGCAGTCTGTACCCTATGCGCTTTTCCGACGGCATGTATCTGGTGGCCATAGTGGACAGCTCGGAGGCCAGGGAATATGTGGTGGCGGATTTCAGCGCCATGGCCATAGCCGCCGGGAGCATGATCCTGCTTTTGCTGCTGTACATGAACCGGCTGACAAAAAGGATAATCAATCTTTCCAGAGCCGCCACCATTGT